>DASTCX010000039.1 GCA_035710745.1 Candidatus Eremiobacteraceae bacterium
GAGATGGTCATGCCGGGGGACAACGTGCGGATGATCGTCGAGCTGATCACGCCGATCGCGTGCGAGGAAGGCTTGCGCTTCGCGATCCGCGAGGGCGGCCGGACGGTCGGCGCAGGCGTCGTCACCAAGGTCATCGAGTAGGCGAGCAGAGATGGCGAAGAAAGAAAACCGGGTCATCATCACGCTCGCGTGCGGCGACTGCAAGCGCCGCAACTACACGTCGATGAAAAATCGTCAGCATACGACGGCGCGGCTGGAGATCAAGAAGTATTGCAAGTGGTGCAAGTGCCACAAGCCGCACAAAGAGACGCGATAAGGAGAGGACCGGCGGCGTAGGGCGGTAGCTCAATTGGTAGAGTAGCGGTCTCCAAAACCGTTGGTTGCAGGTTCGAGTCCTGTCCGCCCTGCCAGTATGTCGCCGGAAGCAGGAAGCAAAGTCGTGAAAGGCATCAAGGATCCGCCCGACGGCAAGACGTCGAACGTTATGAAGAACGATCCGAAGCGGGATAAGGCTGCCGAGGCGCGCGTCGAAGAACGCGAGCGCCGCTATCGGGCGTTTCAGGACGGCTTGCGCGCGATCGTTTCGGAAATGAAACGCGTGACGTGGCCGAGCCGCGAAGAGTGGGTATCGGCGACACTCGTGACGATCGGTCTCGTGCTCATCGTCGCGGTCTGGACGACGGCGATCGGCCAGCTCGCGGTCTGGATCTTCAAGACAGGGCAATGACGGACGAAGTGGTGGAAGAGCTCGAACAGCGCGACGAGGCACTAGCGGCTTCGGACGACATCCTTGACGTCGCGAACGAGGGCGCCGACGCGAGCGCGCTCGAGATCGAGAGCGAAGAGGCGGCCGAGGCCGCAGAGGTAGACGAATCGGTCGTGGATTCTGACGAACCTGCCGCGGAACCGGCGGAGCCTGTCGAGATCGTCGATCCGGATCGCAAGTGGTACGTCATCCACACGTATTCGGGCTACGAGAACAAGGTCAAGGCGAATCTCGAGCGGCGCATCAAGTCGATGGCCATGCAAGATTTCGTCTACCGTGTCCTCGTTCCGATGGACAAAGAAGTCGAGTTCAAGGACGGCAAGCGGCGCGAGGTCGAGAAGAAGGTGTATCCCGGCTACGTCCTCGTCGAGATGAAGATGACCGACGCGTCGTGGTACGTCGTGCGCAACACGCAAGGCGTCACCGGCTTCGTCGGATCGCCGGGCTCGGGCGAAAAGCCGCTTCCGCTCGCAGACAAAGAAGTGAAGACGATCCTCAAGCAGATGGGCATCGAGACGCCGAAGCTCAAGATCGACTTCAGCAGAGGGGACCGCGTCAAGGTGACGTCCGGACCGTTCTTCGACTTCACCGGCACGGTCGACGAGATCGACCCGCAGAAGGAGAAGCTGCGCGCGCTCATATCGATCTTCGGCCGCGAGACGCCGGTCGAGCTCGAGTTCTATCAGGTCGAAAAGGTATAACCGTGAAGAAGGTCATCGCGAAGATCACGCTACAGTGCAATGCCGGCAAAGCGACGCCGGCGCCGCCCGTCGGGCCGGCGCTTGGTCAGCACGGCATCAATATCATGGAGTTCTGCAAGACGTACAACGAGCGGACGGCCAAGGAAGCCGGCCAGATCATTCCGGCCGTCATCACGGTATACGAAGACCGCTCGTTCACATTCATCTTGAAGACGCCGCCCGCGTCGGAGCTCATAAAGAAGGCTGCCGGCGTCGAGAAAGGCTCGGGCGAGCCGAATCGCAAGAAGGTCGGCAAGCTGACCCCGTCCGCGTTGCGCGAGATCGCGCAGAAGAAGATGAACGACCTCAACGCCAACGACATAGACGCGGCGATGAAGATCGTCGCCGGCACCGCGCGGTCGATGGGCATCGAAGTCGGATAACCTCAGATATCCGTGGGAGGAGCGAGTCGCTCCGCTTGGACCACAAGGAGACTACAAGTTGAGCAAGCACGGTAAGAAGTATCTGGAGAGCGTCAAGTCGCTCGGCGAAGAGCGGCTCGTCGATCCGATAGGCGCCGTCAAGGCTATCAAGGCGACGGCGAAGGCGAAATTCGACGAGACGGTCGAGGTGCACATCCGTCTCGGCGTCGACCAGAAGAAGAGCGATCAGAACGTCCGCGGCACGGTCGTGCTTCCGCACGGCACCGGCAAGACGAAGCGCGTCATCGTCTTCGCGAAGGGTGAGAAGGCGAAGGAGGCGACCGAGGCCGGCGCCGACGTCGTGGGCGACGATGATCTCATCGAACGCGTCAAGGGCGGCTGGGGCGATTTCGACATCGCGGTCGCGACGCCGGACATGATGGGCGCCGTCGGCTCGAAGCTCGGCAAGATCCTCGCGCAACGCATGCCGAACCCGAAGGTCGGCACGGTGACGAATAATCTGCGCCAGGCGGTCGGTGAGATCAAAGCCGGCAAGGTGGAGTATCGGCTCGACAAGACGGCGATCATCCACTGCATCGTCGGCAAGGCGTCGTTCACCGAAGAGGCGCTGCTGGACAATTTCACGGCGCTCATGGACGCGATCGTCCGCGCCAAGCCGGCGTCTGCGAAGGGCACGTACCTGCGCAGCGTTACGCTCGCGACGACGATGGGTCCGGGCGTACGCGTCGATCCGACGCGGCTCAAGTCCGCAACGGCGGCATGACATAAAGATTTGAGGCGGTCGACCGTAAAGGTCGACCGTTCCAACCGGACGTCCGATGACAGCAGGCCGCGCTCGCGCGCGTTAATCCCCGAAAGGGGACCTGCCGAGGAAGTGAACGGGTTTGACGGAGCCTCTCGCTCCGGACGGCACGGGCGCTTTCTCGAGGACTCTCGAGAGGGCGTTCGTCACGTTCAGAGCGAGGAGGTGAATACACGACCATGCCTACCGAGAAAAAGAACGAAGCGATCGAGGAGCTCAAGCAAAGGCTTGCGGCGCATCCGAACGTCTTCTTCACCGACTTCCGCGGACTGACGGTCACCGAGCTGCGCACGTTGCGAAACGCGCTCCGCAAGGAATCCGTCTCGTACGAAGTCGTGAAGAACACGCTCTTCGGCATCGCGATCGGCGGCGAGAAGCGGACGGAGCTCAAGTCCGTGCTCGAAGGACCGACCGGGATCGCCTTCGTCGGACCGGACCCGGTCGGTGCCGCAAAAGCGCTGACGCAGTTCGCGAACGACTCGAAGAAGCTGCAGATCAAGGCCGCGATCGTCGACGGACGCGTCATCGATCGCGCGCAGATCGAGGCGCTGTCGAAGGTGCCGCCGCGCGGCGAGCTCCTGTCGCGACTCGTCGGCAGCCTGCGCTCTCCGATCTACCGACTGCACGGAGCGATGCAAGGCCACCACCGTCGTCTGGTCTACGTGCTCAGCGCGATCCACGAGAAGCGCGCGCAAGCCGAACCAGCCGCTTAAGCACTAAGAATTGTAGCGGTCGAGCTTTAGCTCGACCGGCCGAGCGCTGCTCGGCATGAGAAAGGAAATCAGGACAATCATGGCTATCAGCGAATTGCTCGATCAGATCGACAAGCTCACGGTCGTCGAGCTCCACGAGTTCGTCAAAGCGCTCGAGGAGAAGTACGGCGTTACGGCGGCGGCACCGGTCGCGGTCGCGGCTGCGGGCGGCGGTGGCGCAGCAGCGCCTGCCGCGGAAGCGAAGACCGAATTCGACGTCATCCTCACGGCGGCCGGCGAGAAGAAGATCAACGTCATCAAGGTCGTGCGCGAAGTCGTGCCCGGCCTCGGCCTCAAGGAAGCTAAGGACCTCGTCGAGGGTGCTCCCAAGGCCGTCAAGACCGGCGTCACAAAGGAAGAAGCCGACGCGGTCAAGGCCAAGCTCGAAAGCGAAGGCGCGAAGGTCGAGATTAAGTAGTACGATCCGCAGGTCAACGAAACGGATGCGCCGAGGGTCGCCCTCGGCGCTCTTTTTCTAAGCGGGTTCACAGACGTAAGCCCAGCTGTTAGGATACTATAGAAGCGTGAGCAGCGCGACCATAGCACGCACGAGCGGCGTGCGCCAAGAGATCAACCCAGCCGAGCCTGGCCAGCGGCGCTTGGCTCTGATCAGCCTTGCCGTCATGCTCGGCATGATCATGGCGATCATCGACACGACGATCGTCAATGTCGCGCTCAACCAGATCGGCGGCAATCTCGGCGCGTCGCTCGACGAGGTCGGTTGGGTCGCCACCGGATATCTGCTCTCGGCGGTCATCATCATGCCGCTCAACGGGTGGTTGACCGCGAGGTTCGGACGCAAGAACTACTACGCGGTTTCGGTCGCGATCTTCACGATCGCGTCGGCGCTATGCGGTACGGCGACGAACATCTGGCAGCTCGTCGCCTATCGCGTCATCCAAGGCATCGGCGGCGGTGCGCTCCAGCCGACCGCGCAAGCCATCCTCTTCGAGTCGTTCCCACCCGAGAAGCGTTCGCAGAGCATGGCGCTTTTCGGCCTCGGAGCGATGGTCGGGCCGGCGGTCGGGCCGCTTCTCGGCGGTTACCTCGTGTCGAATTACAATTGGCCGCTGATCTTCTATATCAACCTGCCGATCGGCATCGTCGCATTCTTCATGGCGCTCGCCTTCATTGACGACCCGCACTACATCGAGAAGCACGAGCAGCCGCTCGACGTGCTTGCGCTCGGCTTGCTCACTATCGGCCTCGCGTCGCTCCAGTACGTCCTCGAGCGCGGACAACATGACGATTGGTTCAACTCCCCGCTCATCATCGTGCTGACCGTGAGCTCGATCATCTGCCTCGTCGCGTTCGTTTGGCGTGAGCTGCGGGTGGAGAACCCGCTCGTCGACCTGCGCGTCTTCGCGAACCGGACGTTCACCGCCGGCAACATCGTCGGCATCGTCACCGGTTTCGGCTTGTTCGGACTGAGCCTCATCTTGCCGCTGTTCATGCAGGCGCTGCTCGGATGGGATGCGTGGCAGACCGGCGTCGCGTTGTTGCCCGGCGCGCTCGCGACGGCGCTGAGCATGCTCGTCATCGGGCGGCTGTCGAATCGCATCGATGCCCGCCTCATCATGGCCGCCGGGCTGGCGATGTTCGCGTTCTCGACCTGGGCGATGAGCCACCTGACGCAGCAATCCGGCTTCTGGGATATCTTCTGGCCGCGGGCGTGGCAAGGTTTCGCGCTTGGCTTCATCTTCGTGCCGCTTTCGGTCGTCACGATCTCCGCGCTGCGCCGGGATCAGATCGCTAACGCGACGGGCATCGGCACGTTGCTTCGGCAGATCGGCGGCAGTCTCGGCATCGCGTTTCTGACGACCTATCTTCAGGGCGACATCCAGCGCGTCTACGCCTCGCTTGCGTCGCAGATCAACGACGGCCGGTCGATCGTCCAACAGGCGATCGCGGCGGCAGCCGCCAGGATCATGGCGACCGGCGCGACTGCGACGGAGGCGCACCAGACGGCGCTCATGCAGATCGCTGGGCAGCTCCAGCTCAATGCGACGGCGATCGCGTACGAGGATCTCTTCCGGATCTCGGCGCTGCTCTTCTTCGTGACGCTGCCCGCGGTGCTGCTGCTCCAGAAGAGCAAGCGCGTCCCCGGCCCGGCCCCGCTGCACGCCGAGTAGGCACCAACGCAAGGGAGCGGTCGAGATTTATCTCGACCGCCGTGGCCATACCACTCAGATAGATTGAAGCGGTCGACCTTTACGGTCGACCGCCGCGGTCTTATCAAATGAGAGAATGTAGCGGTCGAGCTTTAGCTCGATTGCCGGTGCCTCTGCTACGAGGGCTTGTAGATAAGGCTCGTGTCGGTTGTCGACTTCGTAAGACCGCTCGTGACCGTTAGTCTACTCGAATACTTGCCGAACTGCTTCGGGTCGCTCTTAAAAAACTGCTCGATGCGCGAGATGCGATCGCTCGTCGCCGGGTGGTCTTGCACATACTGCTCGAAGCCGGCGTTGCCGTAAAGTTTTTCGAGTTTCTGGAAGAACCAGACCATGCCCCAGGGGTTGTAGCCTGCCTGGCCGGCGAGGATGACGCCCTCGTGATCCGCCTGGTATTCCTGTGCGCGGCTGAAGTTCAAAAACGCGTAGCTGCCGAGGTAATTGACGAGGTCGAACGTCATCTGATTGTGGATGAAGATGCTCAGCACGCTGCCGATGATCTGGGCGGTCTGCGCTTTGTGGATCCGGTCCATGACGTGGCCGAGCACGAGGTGTCCGGTTTCGTGGCCGAGGACGCTGGCGAGCTCGTCCTCGTTCTCGGCCTGCGCCATGAGCGCATCGTTCACGTAGACGCTGCCGCCGGGCACCGAAAACGCGTTGACATCCTTACCCTTGACGAGGATCCAGTTCTGGTTGTACCATCGCGGCTGATTCGCGGCGGCGATCTTATCGCCCACCGCACGGAGCGCGGGATACCAGGGGGACGTGTCCTCGATCTGGTTCTGGCTGCGAAGCTGCTGGTAGACTTGGTTGCCTATCTGGCGTTCCTGATCGTGCGCGTCGGCCAAGGCTTCGCTCGGCAGCGCTGCTGCGGCGACTGCCGCGATAGCAGCGGCGCCGGCACCCTTCAAAAGGTCGGATCGCTTGAGCAACGCGGGGTTGCAATGGAGGCAGTATTCGGCGGGTTTCATCGCTCTGATAACGTCTCTTGTGTCAGGTTTGTCGCGAATACCGGCCGGAGGCTCACCAAATTCTCAGATGTGGTTTCGGAAGAAGGCATCGCCGCCGGGCTCGGAGAGAAACCCATACGATGTCAGGACGACGCGAAGGCCGGTGCCAGGCGAGGCCTCGTAGCGGCTCTTCATTGCAGCTTCCACAGCCGCTCGGTCGAGGTCGTCGTATCCGGAGGAACCGACGACAAGCGATGCCACCGGTTTGCCTTTGGGGTCGATGATCGTATCGACGAATACCCGACCGGTCGAATGTGCACTGAGTGCAGCCGGTGGGAAAACCGGCTGCGCGATCTGCTGTCCGAATATCGCCGGCTTGACGTTGAAGACCGAAGCTTGCTCGGGTGCTCCGGCCCAGACTCGATATGCGTGCTTGGCCGCAGCGCTTTGGTCCACGACGGCGTAGAACTTGTCGCACGTCGTTTGGTGCCCGTCTGCGTATGTGATCTTGTCTACCCACACTTTGGTCAAAGCCGCCGCCGACCAAGCGAACGCACCACGTGCATCGAGGTCGTTGCCCGAAGCGCCGGGCGGATTAGCAAATGCCACTTGATTCCAAGGTATCGAGTATCTCGTGCCCGACGCATCTTCTGCCGCTACCTCTAGGCTCGTGATATTCGCGGCGGACGTCGTAGCCACGACTGTGTACCAATCCGTTTCACCCGACTGGCCGGCGTTGGACAACCAACCGAACGAGATTTGTGCTGGGCATGAGTCGCGCGGCGCCTCCGGGGCCGGCGCCGGCCATTTGGGAAATGCATAGACGACCAGTTCGGCACCATCCGGATCAGGCTTCCCGTCCTTCAGCGGCGGCGCATATCTTATTCTGCGCGCTTCTGCTAGCGCATAAGTGTCGAGTCCGTCGTCTTGGCTTGAATCGAGAATTCGGAAGTCATTTGGGAGCCCTGATGCGTTAAAAAATATCTCGATGTTCACGACGCCTTGAATGCCTTTAAGCATCTCTTGACGCGGATATCCGTATCCGAGATCGACATTTCCGGGTGTCTCGTACACGTGCTTGGCGAAGCTCTGAACCGACGGATCGATCACATGCGCCGAATCGAACGTATCGATTTCGGTGCTCGCGATTCCGAACTCGCTTTGAACGTCCGTGACCGATTGCCAAGCTAGGCTGCAATCGATCCCTGCAGAGGTCGGAGAAGTCACGACACGAGATATCGATACAGCGCTGATGTCCGCGGTCGGTCGATCGAACGTGCCGAGCGCACGGGGAACCTGCCACTTGTACGCCACCCGCTTATCCTGGGCCAGTGTGACGTCTTGCCAGGTCGTCTCGTCGGTAGTGCTAGAGCCTGATGTGCGTAGCAAGAAAGAGATAGAAGAGACCTGACCCGCGCCACCCGTCACCGTGACCTGATAGCTCTCGTAAGCGCCCGATGCGGCGCGTCCGACGTCGACAACGGATTCGAGCGTGATAGGGCAGGTTGCTGCTTCCCCTCTCCCTGTGCAGAACAGCAGTCCAACGGCGGTCAACGCAGACCAAGCAACAGGCGAGATGCGCAATCCTGGAAATCGGTTCACGCGGTGCCTCCCCTTATGGGGTGCTGCCGTCGTCCTTCGCTCAAGCGCGGCCGCGGCGGTCGAGATAAATCTCGACCGCTCCCATCAACCGATACCTAGTGCAGGAACGGCACTAAGAGCAGCGAGACGATGTTGAGGACTTTGATCATCGGATTGATCGCGGGCCCTGCGGTGTCTTTGTACGGATCGCCGACCGTATCGCCGGTGACGGCGGCCTGGTGGGCCGGGCTGCGCTTGCCGCCGTAGTTGCCGTCCTCGATGTACTTCTTGGCGTTATCCCAGGCGCCGCCGCCCGACGTCATCGATACCGCGACGAAGAATCCGGTGACGATCGAACCGATGAGCGCGCCGCCGAGGATGAGCGCCGCGTTGCCAGGTCCGATGAACGGGATGAAGCCCACCAGGACGATGACGATCGGCGTGAGCACCGGGATGAGCGCCGGCACGATCATCTCTTTGAGCGCAGCGGACGTCACGATGTCGACGCAGCGGCCGTAGTCGGGGCGCGCGGTCCCTTCCATGATGCCCTTGATCTCGCGGAACTGACGGCGCACTTCTTCGACGATAGCACCGCCGGCGCGGCCGACCGCTTCCATGCACAGCGCAGCGAAGCGGTAGGGCAGCGCGCCGCCGACGAGCAGACCGACGAGCACGTACGGATTGTCGAGCGCGAAGACGAGGTTACGGCCCGCGGCTTGCAGCTCTTGCTGGAACGACGCGAACAGGACGATCGCGGCAAGCGCGGCCGAACCGATCGCATAGCCCTTCGTGACCGCCTTCGTCGTGTTGCCGACGGCGTCGAGCGGATCCGTGATCGCCCGGATCTCCGGGCCGAGCTGCGCCATTTCGGCGATGCCGCCGCCGTTGTCGGTGATCGGACCGTACGAATCGAGTGCGACGATGACGCCCGCCATCGAGAGCATCGCCATGACCGCGATCGCGACGCCGTACAAACCCGACAACCCGAACGCGACGAGGATGCCGATGACGATCGTCAGCGCCGGCAGCGTCGTCGATTTCATCGATACCGCGAGGCCGGTGATGATGTTCGTCGCGTGTCCGGTCGTCGAAGACTTCGCGATCTCCTGAACCGGCGGATACTGGGTGCCGGTGTAGTACTCCGTGATCCACATAAGCAGACCGGTGATCGCAAGCCCGACCATCCCGCACACCCACAGTCGCCACGGCTCGTACTGGACGTTGTTGACGGCCGCTTCTGCGCCGCCCATGACCGAACCGGTCGCGAACCAGTAGGCGATAGCCGAGAGGACGGCTGCGACGGTGACGCCGACGTACATCGCGCCCATGATGTTCTTGCCGCTGACGCGGACGAACATCGTGCCGATGATCGACATGATGATGGAGATCCCGCCGAGGACGAGCGGGAAGACGACCGCCGTCATCGCGAGGTCGCCGTTGCGGCCGAAGACGAGGGCGCCGAGGAGCATGGCCGCGACCGTCGTCACGCAGTAGGTCTCGAAGAGGTCTGCCGCCATGCCGGCGCAATCGCCGACGTTGTCGCCGACGTTGTCCGCGATGACCGCCGGATTGCGCGGATCGTCTTCGGGAATGCCAGCTTCGACCTTGCCGACGAGATCGGCGCCGACGTCGGCGCCCTTCGTATAGATGCCGCCGCCGAGACGCGCGAAGACCGAGATGAGCGAACACCCGAATGCGAGCCCGACCATCGCGTTGAGCGCGCTGGGCAGATCGCCCGGGTAGACCTGCGACATGATCCAGAAGTAGCCGGCGACGGCGATGATGCCGAGACCGACGACGAGCAAGCCGGTGATAGCGCCGCCGCGGAACGCGACGTTGAACGCGCTCGCGAGTCCGCCTTTCGCCGCTTCAGCGGTGCGGACGTTCGCGCGCACCGCGATGGACATGCCGATGAACCCGGTCGCGCCCGAGAGGATCGCCCCGATCAAGAAGCCGACCGCCGCCTGCCAATGGAGGAAGATCCCGATGATGATCGCGAGGATGATCGCGACGACGGCGATCGTCGTGTACTGGCGCCGCATGTACGCCATCGCGCCCTCTTGGATCGCCGCGGCGATCTCTTGCATGCGTGCCGACCCCGCGGGCTGGCGCAACACCCAGAAGATGAGGTACGCGCCGTAGGCGATCGCGATGACGCCGCAGATGAGCGCGAAGGGGATGGCGAGCGCCGTGGCGCCGGAGCTTTGCAGATTCATCGGCTCGAACGTGTCTCCAATAGCTGTGAAGGCAAGCGCGGGCCGCACGACAACGCAGGGTACGACATGCGGCTAGGCCCTGACCGATTTGCGCGGGGCCTCATGTGCGTATGATGTTCGAGTCTGGTTTGCCCTCCACCCGGGCCCTCCTGCGCCGCGGCACCGCTCGGCTGCCGGAGAATCGGCAGGGCCGTCGCGTCGAGCGGCTGGAAAACAGCGCATCGTGCTCAAGTTCTTCGCGCAGCGTGCAGTGCGCTTCATCGCGGTACTGTTCGCGATTTGCATCGTATCGTTCGTATTCTTGGGCGCGATCCCGGGCAATCCGGTGCAAGTGCTGCTCGGCCAGCACGCGTCGCGCGCGGACATCGAACGCGTGACGCACGATCTGCAGCTCGACAAGCCGTGGTACGTCAGGCTCGGCGCGTACCTGACACAAGTCGCGCACGGCAATCTTGGCACGTCGCTGGCCGACCATCAGCCGGTCGCGAGCAAGCTCGCGGAATATTTCCCGGCGACCGTCGAGCTGGCTCTCGCCGCGATGATCGTCGCGATCGTGATCGGTGTGCCGGCGGGGATCATCGCCGCGCTCAACCATCGCAAGCCGCTCGATACGCTCGTCACGAGCGGCGCGCTGCTCGGCGTTTCGATCCCGGTCTTCTGGCTCGGCTGGATGCTTCTGTTCCTGCTCGCGTACGAGCCGACGAAGATCGGCCTCAACCTGTTCCCGGCCGGCGGCCGGCTCGACATCCGTTACGACTTCCCGGCCCACACGCACTTCATGACGATCGACGCGCTTCTCGCCGGCGACTGGCCCGCTTTCGCCGACGCGTTGAGCCACCTCGTCCTACCGGCGATCACGCTTTCGACGATACCCATGGCGATCGTCGCGAAGATGACCCGCGCAGGCATGCTCGAGGTGCTGCGGACGGACTACGTGCGTACGGCGAAGGCGAAAGGACTAGGGGCGTGGGCGGTCGTCGTCAACCACGGATTGCGCAATGCGATGATCCCGATCGTGACGGTCATCGGTCTGCAGACCGGCTCGCTGCTCGGGGGCGCCGTCCTCACGGAGAGCATCTTCTCGTGGCCGGGCGTCGGCCGGCTCGCATACGAGGCGATCAGCAACCGCGATTACCCGCTCATCAACGGAGCGGTGCTGTTGTTCGCGACGACCTTCGTCGTCGTCAACCTCATCGTCGATCTGCTCTACGCCGCGCTCGACCCGCGCATCCGCTACGCCTGACCGTTGACCTCAAGCACAGCGAGGACGGCCTGTGTCGGCGGTCACACGGGGCGTTCAGAGCGCATGGTACGATAACTACCATAGTACGGGTTATGGGGGAACAGGCATTTGAACGCGCGCATGCGATCGCGGATGGGCATGATGAAAGACCAAGACCGCGCCACACCTATCACGGTATATCCGGCGACGCGCAAAGAACAGCCCGCGCGCATTTGCTCGCGCTGCTTCGCGCGCAACCTTTCGGGTGAGACGTTCTGCAAGGTCTGCGGCGACGAGCTCCCGATCGCAGGCGTCGATCTCGATCTCGGGGTCACGCGGCGCGTCGACGTCGGTGAGCTCAAGGCGACCTTGCTCATCCACGGGATCGGCGACGTCGGCGGCGACGTCGCGATCGACCTCGAAAAGGACATATCCCTCGTCGGGCGGTCGTCTTCCGTCGACACCGTGCGGCCGGACGTCGATCTGTCGGCCTACGACGAGTCGCAGTACGTCTCGCGCCGGCACGCCTTCATCTTGCGCCGCCAGGGCGCGCTCGTCGTCGAAGACCTCGAGAGCGTCAACGGCACGTTCGTCAACGTGACGCAACAGCTGGCCCCGCACGTGCTCACCCCGCTGCGCGACGGCGACGAGATAACCTTCGGGCAGACGCGGTGCACGGTGCGCATCGCGGGCGGTACCGCCAGGTAGATTCGTACCAAGCCACCACCTTGAGCGCCGGCCTCCGTGAGGAGCCGGTGCTTTGTTTTGCCTGCGCTCCCAAGAGTGTGACGACGCGCAAATAATCGACGTTTTCAAAAAAAGGGTGAAAACCGTAAATAGCGAACCTCGCGACCCGGAACCGCCTGACGCGTCCCACGTCGATCGAATCCTGAGAATCGATTCGTGTGAGGGCATTTGCGTTATGATACGGAGGTCGTAGGCGAACTTGGCTTCGAAGGCGCGTGGCCGGCCGGACCTCGGCAAACAGCCGAAGGAATGGATGACGTCCGGTGAGGTCGCCCGAGCGTTCGATATGACGGACGCCGCGATCCGTCGATGGGCCCGCGAAGGGCTTGTCGAGGCGATAAAGACGCCCGGCGGGCAGTACCGGTTCCGGCGCGAGTCGCTCGCCCGACTCCTTCAAGTCAAGCACCCGAACGGCACGCAGGCTACCGCCGAACGAAAGCGGACCCGGCCGTGACGGCGCGTCTGCAGCCCAAGGACAAGTGCACGATCGGCGGGATGACGCTCACCCGCGAAGAGGTCATCCATAAGTATCTGCACTTGGTGAAGTACGTCGCCGGCCGGATCTCGATCAACCTGCCGCCGCACGTCGAGATCAACGACCTCATCAATGAAGGCATCCTCGGCCTCATCGACGCGATCGGCAAGTACGACGACTCGCGTGGAGTCAAATTCGAGACCTACGCCATCACCCGCATCAACGGAGCGATCCTCGACGCGCTTCGCGCGCTCGATTGGGTGCCGCGCGCGGTCCGACAAAAGGCGCGCGAGATGGAGCGCGTTTTCGCGGACCTCGAAAACCGCTTGGGCCGCGTTCCCGAGGACGATGAAGTCTCCGCGGCGCTCTCCATCACGGTCCGCGAGTACCACGGCTTGCTGCTCAAGATCCGGGGTACGTCGATCTTATCGCTCGAAGAGTTTCTGCCCAACGAGAAGGGCCACGACGTGGCTCTCATGGATACGCTCAAGGACAACACCCCCGATCCGACCCATCTCATCGAGTCGAACGAAGTGCGCGGGGCGCTCGCAACGGCTGTCGACAGCCTGCCCGCGCAAGAGCGGACCGTCATCTCCCTCTATTACTTCGAAGGGCTGACGCTCAAGGAGATCAAGAGCGTTCTCGACGTCTCCGAATCGCGCGTTTCGCAGATACACGCGCAAGCCGTCATCCGGCTGCGGTCGAAGCTGAAGGCGATGCACGTCGACATGGGCTACCGCGAAGGCGACCCCAACGTCAAGCAGAAGTACGTCCGCAAAAAGCCGCAAGCCCCGCAAACCGCCTCGCAATAGCGCGGCCCCATTTGTTGTAGCGGTCGAGCTAAAGCTCGATCGCTACAGACGCTCGACAAGGTCGTGGCGGTCGACCGTAAAGGTCGACCGCTCCATCTTTTTCTATGGCGCGATCGCGGCGGTCGAGCTATAGCTCGACCGTTCTATGGCGAGGCCTACCAAGGTCGAGTCGCGGCATCGTCCGAAACACCACGCACATGAGCTTCTTGTCGTCGCTGCGAGCCGGACTCGCGAAGACGCGCGACCAGCTGGCAGGGCACTGGAACGCGCTCATCGGCCGGCAAATGGTCGACGACGCGTTTTGGGAGGAGCTCGAAGAGACGCTCATCGCCGCCGACTTCGGCGTCGCCACGACGGAAAAGATCGTCGGTCAACTCAAGATCGCGGCGCAGCAACAGAATCTACTGGCGGCCGGCGACGTCATCCGCGTCTTCCGCACCGATGTCGCCGACTACCTCAACCACCCGTCGATCGCGCCGACACCGCAACGCTCTAAACCGCACGTCGTCCTCGTCGTCGGCGTCAACGGCTCGGGGAAGACGACGACGATCGGCAAATTGGCCGCTCAGGAGCGGTCGCGGGGCAGGTCGGTCATGCTCGTCGCCGGCGACACGTTCCGGGCCGCCGCCGCCGAGCAGCTCGAGATCTGGGCGAAGCGGAGCGGGGCAGAGATCGTGCGCCAACGCGAGGGAGCCGATCCGGCCGCGGTCGTCTTCGACGGTCTGGCGGCGGCCAAATCGAGGGGCGTCGACGTCGTCTTCGTCGACACGGCAGGACGACTGCAGACCAAGCACAACTTGATGGAAGAACTGAAGAAGATACGGCGCGTCATCGCGCGCGCCGTCGAAGGCGCGCCGCACGAAACGCTGCTCGTCCTCGACGCGACGACAGGACAAAACGCGATCTCGCAGGCGCGCCTCTTCCACGAGGCCGGCGACGTCTCGGGCATCGTCCTCACGAAACTTGACGGCACTGCCAAGGGCGGGATAATCGTTGCGATCATGGACCAGATCGATCTGCCGGTGAAGTACGTGGGCTTCGGCGAGCAGGTCGACCAACTCAAGACGTTCGATCCTCGATCGTACGTCGAAGCGCTATTCTGATCGGAGAACGCATAGGTGTCTGACAAAGAGAAGGCCCTTGAGAACGCCGTCGCTCAGATCGAGCGTCAATTCGGCAAGGGCTCGATCATGAAGCTCGGCGAGGCCGCGGCGGCCATGCAGATCGAGGTCATATCGACCGGGAGCATCGCGCTCGACCTCGCGCTCGGCGTCGGCGGCATCCCGCGCGGACGCGTCGTCGAGATCTACGGGCCGGAGTCCTCGGGCAAGACGACGATCGCGCTCCACTGCATCGCCGAGGCCCAGTCCAACGGCGGCACCGCGGCGTTCATCGATGTCGAGCACGCGCTCGACCCGCTCTACGCGCGCAATCTCGGCGTCGATCTTGACAACTTGCTCGTCTCGCAGCCGGACACAGGTGAGCAGGCGCTCGACATCGCCGAGATGCTCGTCCGTTCGAACGCGGTCGACATCGTCGTCATCGACTCGGTCGCGGCGCTCGTGCCGAAGGCGGAGATCGAAGGCGACATGGGCGATGCCCACGTCGGCCTCCAGGCACGCCTCATGTCGCAGGCGTTGCGCAAGCTGACTGCGGCGATCAGCAAGTCGCGGACGACGATGATATTCATCAACCAGATCCGCGAGAAGGTCGGCGTCATGTTCGGCAGCCCCGAGACGACGAGCGGGGGCCGGGCGCTCAAGTTCTACGCATCCGTGCGGCTTGACATCCGTCGGCTCGAGTCGATCAAAGTCGGCACCGACGTCGTCGGCTCGCGGACGCGCGTCAAGGTCGTCAAGAACAAGGTCGCACCGCCATTCAAAGTCGCGGAGTTCGACATCACGTACGGAAAAGGCGTCAGCAAGACCGGATCGCTCATCGACGTCGGCCTCGAGCAGAACGTCATCGGCAAGAGCGGGTCGTGGTACACGTACGGCGATCAGCGGATCGGCCAAGGCCGCGAGAACGCGAAGGCCTATCTCGAAGAGCATCCGGACACGGCGGCCGAGCTCGAAGAGAAGATCCGCGCGCTAATCGCCAAGCCGTCGATCGCCGTCGAAAACGGCAGCCTGCGATACGCCGCCGTCGCGGAATAGCGGTCCTTCGTGCCCCAGCGAGCCGACGGTAACGCGCTTGCGGCAGCCGTGCGGCTGCTGTCCGTCAAGCGACTCACGAAAGCGCGGCTAGCCGAAAAGCTCGGCGAGCGTGGCTATGCGCCCGATGCGATCAAAGCTGCCGTCGACGAGTGCGAGCGGCGCAAGTACGTCGACGATCGCGCCTTCGCGGTGCTGTACGTGCGCGGCGCGCTCGATCGCAAACCGGTCGGACGGCTCGTTTTGCTTCGAAACCTCGTCCGCAACGGGATCGATGAGGATCTCGCGAGCGAGATATTGGATGAAGCCGATCGCGACGAGGACGAACGGATAGACCTGGCCCTCGCGCGTTTGGTCGCTTCGCGGCCCCAAGACGGTTACGGACAGCTCGGCCGGCGCCTCGAACGCGCAGGTTTCGGCGCGCCGTCGATAGTTCGGGCGCTCCGCCGACGTGCCGAGAGCCGCGGGTCCGTGCCCGAGGCGGCATCCTTCGAGGAAATTTCGTGACCGGCGAACCGGCGGCCGACCAGCCGACGACGATCAATCTCGGCGGCGGCTTCGTCTATCTGCGTCGGGTAGACGGTCATTCGGCGATCGTCGTGTCGAGCATAGCGGGAACGGGAGCGATCGGCATGATGAGCGCGTCGGAAGTCGACGCGCGTACCGACGACTCGTTGCGAAGATGGCTTGGCTGGTGGGCGTTTCCCGACCACGCGCGGATCCGGCGCGTCAACCAGGTGCACGGCGGACGCGTCGTGCCGGCGTCGTCGTACAATGGGGCCGCGCCCGACGCGGACGGCGTCTGGACGCGTGACTCGTCGGACATCCTCGTCATCCGCGCCGCCGATTGCGCTCCAGTCTGGATCGTCGATCCGCCGAACAAGACGATCGCGCTCGTCCATGCGGGTTGGCGAGGCGTCTCCGTCGGCATCATCGATCACGCGCTCGACGCGTTGGAGTCGGCCGGTGCCCATCGCGAGGATCTGCACGCGGCGATCGGTCCTCACATCGGCCCGTGCTGCTTCGAGGTCGGCCCCGAGGTGAGCGCGCTGTTCCTCGACGACCGCGGCGCGGTCGGCGACGCCGGGCTGCTCGTCGTCGAGCGCAAGCGCCAAGACGGCGTTTCGCTCGATCTCGGGGCCGCGATCGAACATCGCTTGCTAGCCGGCGGGGTATCCGACGTGCGCATCGACGCCGCCGACGCGTGCACGCGCTGCCACAAAGACCTCCTGCACTCGTACAGGCGCAACGGCACCGGCGGGGCGCTCATGGCGGCGATCGCGGCCGTGCTTCCTTAACACAGGTCGAACCGAATCGGGCCGCAAAAGGCTCGTGACTTTCGCTGAGGTAGGATTCAACGTCATATGACTGCGACGCAGCGAGTGCCGAGCATCCGCACCGCGCTCGTCGTCGACGACGAGCCGCACGTCGTCGAGCTCATCTCCGATGTTTTGACTTCGGAAGGCTTCGCCGTGACCGCGGCAGCCGATGGACCGGCGGCCCTTCGACGCGCGCGTGCGAGCCAGCCGGATGTCGTCGTCCTCGACGTCGGCCTTCCAGGCCTTGACGGCTACGAAGTCTGTCGCGCGCTGCGCAAGGAAGGGCCGGTGCCGATCGTGTTCGTCACCGCACGCGGCGCCGAGGTCGATCGCATCGTCGGACTCGAGCTCGGTGCGGACGACTACGTCGTCAAGCCGTTCTCGCCGCGCGAACTTCTCGCTCGCGTGCGCGCCGTTCTGCGCCGCAGCGGCGCACCGGAGCCGCCGCCGATGCAGCGCCGCGTCGCGGGCGACATCGCGGTCGACGCGGACAAACGAGAGGTGACGATCCGCGGCAAGCTTATCGATCTGAAGCCGCGCGAGTTCGACGTCCTCTGGCTTTTCGTCCGCAACGATGGGCGCGTGTTCACGCGGGAGCAGCTCATCGAAACGTTGTGGGGTTTCGATTTCGAAGGCGACCCGCGAACCGTCGACGTCCACATCCGCCGCATCCGGCGTGCGCTCGGCGATCGAGCCGACCACCCGCGCTACGTCCATACGATCCATGGCGTCGGTTACAAGTTCACGTCGTCGGCGGATTGACGACGCGTCGACGCCCCTGCCTCAGGCACGCTCGCTCGAGATGCCGCTGCGAGCGCTCGCTCACGAGCGATGCGTCGCGCCGCTGCTCTTCGTAGAAGTGACCGGCCTCGGCGCGGGTTCGAGCGCTGTCCGTTCCGCCGCGACGAGCGCGATCGAGGACGCGCTGCGCGCGGCTGCGGGAACGCTGTTACGGCGCGACGACGTCGTCGTTTGCGGGCCCAACGCGAGGTGGTACGCCGCGCTCTTGCTCGACCGCGCGGTGGCGGCAAGCGCACGCGCGGCTGTCTCGGACGCGGATCTCGGCATCGTCGCCGCGCGGCTTCGCGCCTCGATCCGGAGCGCGCTCGAAAGTGCTATGCCGAGCGAAGCTCGGCGAGCTGGGGTCGTCAACCCCGCCGTCCGCGTCGGGTGGACGATCATCGAACCGCGCGACGCCGAGCGGCCGCTGACCGAGCTGCGACACGCGCTCCGCGGCGCTGCCGTCGTCGGGCGAATCGAAGAACGTCGCGGCACGGTGCTTGCGGCCATCACGCATGAGCTGCGGACGCCGTTGACGTCCATAGTCGGCTTCGTCGAGCGGCTGCGCGAGGATGGCGACGCGAGCCCGAAGCGGCGCTCGCGAGCTTTGAGCATCGTGGCGGAGGAGGCGCGTCGGCTGTCGCGCCTCGTCGACGGCCTCATCGATGTCGGCGCCTGGCAGGCGGGAAGTTTGACCCTGCGTCGGCGCGCGGCCGACCTCGGGCAGATCGCAAGGAGGGCGAAAGCGCTCGCCGCCGAGGCGGCGAGGGAGCGTCGCGTTCGCGTGACGGTCAGCGGCGAAGCGACTGCCGACGTGGACCCCGATCGCGTGCTCCAAGTTCTCGTCAACCTCATCGACAACGCGATCCGGCACGCGAAAGCTCGAGGCCTCGTCGACGTCGTCATCAGCGGCGGTCGAAAAGGCGCGTCGATCGTGGTCTCGGACGACGGCGAAGGGTTCGACTCCGAGACGATCGGGCGGATCGGCGTGCCGTTCGCGACCGGCTCGAACGGTAAGGTCGGGCTCGGACTTGCGATCGCATCGATGCTGGTCGCTGCGCACGGCGGTATGATCGAATTCGGCGGCAGCCGCAGCCGCGGCGCACGAGTCACAATCCAGCTGCCACGCTGACGACGTCTTTGGGAGCGGTCGAGATTCATCTCGACCGCCACGGTCTTGCGGGTTCCTGTGCGCGCCGTAACGCAGGAGCGAACAAACGTTTGCGGTAGTTTCGCAGCGACGTGCACGCAGCGACCGCCGCCCGGATCTACGTACTGACGGCAGCAGCCTTCATCGTGTCCGCGTCGGTTTGCGCGTTCTCAAGACCGGCGAACGCCGTGGAGATCGTCGCGCTCGCGAAAGCGGCGGCCGAATACCACGGCGGCAACGTCGACACCGGTCAGCTCTACGCCCAATGCTTCCTGTCGACGATCCGCAACGACGTGACGCTCACGCCGGATGGCACGACGTACGTCATCACCGGCGACATCGGCGCGATGTGGCTGCGCGACGCGAGCGCGCAGGTGCGACCATACCTGTTCTTTGCATCCGATCCGGACGTGCGCTCGATGCTCCGCGGCGTCATCGCCCGCGAGGCGAAGGATATCGGCATCGATCCGTACGCGAACGCCTTCAACCGCGACTATAAAGTCGTCGAAGAGAAGTACGAGCTCGACTCGCTTCTCTACCCGATCCAACTCGCGTGGATGTATTGGAAGTCGACCGGCGACACGTCGGTGTTCACGCCCGACGTCAAGGCGTCGTACGAGAAAGCGCTCGCGGTCATGGAGCTCGAGCGCGACCACTCGCAATCGCACTATCGCCACCGGCAGCTGCCGAGCGATGGCGCGGGGAGCCCCGTCGGATACACCGGCATGATCTGGACGGGGTTCCGTCCGAGCGACGACCCGACGAAATACGGCTATCTCATCCCCGACGAGATGTTCGCCGTCAGCGCTCTGGCGGAACTCGCCGAGATCGAATCGCTCGTCTGGCATGACGGCGCGAAAGCGCAAGAGGTGCTCGCATTGCACGACGGCGTCGCGGACGGCATCAACGATTTCGGCATCGTCTACACGCCGAAATACGGCTACGTCTACGCGTACGAAGTCGACGGGCTCGGGCATTCCAACCTCATGGACGATGCGAACGTCCCGAGCCTCTTGTCTGCGCCGTACCTCGATTACGTCGACGCGAGCGACCCGATCTACCAGAACACTCGCCGGCTCATCCTGTCGCCGGACAATCCATATTTCTTCGCAGGCAAGATCGCGCAAGGCATCGGCAGCCCGCACACGCCGGTGCATTTCGTTTGGCCGCTCGCGCTCGTCATGCAAGGGTTGACGTCGACCGATCCGACGGAAGTCGCGGGCGTGCTCACCGAACTGAAAGCTTCGGACATCGGCGACCATCTGCTCCACGAGTCGTTCGACGTCGACGACCCGACGCGTTTCACGCGCTCGAACTTCGGCTGGCCGTGTTCGCTCTTCTCCGAACTCGTCCTCGACCGCGTCATGGGAGATCCGCCGCTGCCGATGCTCGCCGTGGGCGACGCGCGAGCGTTTCAATCCGCTCGCGCGGGCGGTCGCTAAAGTCGGCCCGGCGCATGAAGCATCGGGCTTGACGGCGAAACCGCCGACGCGGAGCAGCAACGCGAGACGCCACCAATCGAAGTGAAACGGAAGGTTCGGAGCTAGATGCCCGTCACGCTAGTCGTCGGCGCCCAGTGGGGTGATGAAGGCAAAGGACGCATCGTCGACTATCTTGCGGCCGGGGCGGACGGCGTCGCGCGATTCGGCGGCGGTGCGAATGCGGGGCACACGGTGCGGGTCGGCGACAAGACATATAAGCTGCGCATCGTTCCGAGCGGCGTCATCGCCGGTGTCGCGTGCATAATCGGACCGGGCACGGTCGTTTCGCCTGCAGCGCTCGTCAAGGAGCTGACCTATCTCGAAGCTGCCGGCGTCGACACATCGCGCGTCTGGCTCTCGGACCTCGCGCATCTCATCCTTCCATATCATATCGAGCTCGATCGCGCTTCGGAGCGCGCTCGCGGGGACGTGAAGATCGGAACGACCGGCAACGGCATCGGCCCCGCCTATGGCGACCGCGTCGCGCGCGTCGGCGTTCGTGCCGGCGACTTGCGCGACGAGCGCGCATGGCGAGCCGCCCTCGCGGCCCGTTGCGCGGCGCTGGCGGCCACGGGGATCTCGGTGGACGACGGCGCCATCGCGTCCGAACTTGCGACGCAGGCGAAACAACTGCTTCCGCACATCCGCGACACGGTCGAGCTCCTCAACGACCTCCTTCGGGGCGGCAAGCGCATCATCGCCGAAGGCGCGCAAGGCAGCTTGCTCGACGTCGGCCTCGGCACGTACCCGTTCGTCACGTCGTCGGTCACGGTCGCGGGCGGGGCGGGCGCCGGACTCGGCATCGGCCCGACGCGCATCGATTCGGTCGTCGGCGTCGTCAAGGCGTACGCGACGCGCGTCGGCGGCGGTCCGTTTCCATCCGAGCTCGACGACGCGACGGGTCAGCGGTTGCGCGAGATCGGCGGCGAAATCGGAACCGTCACCGGACGACCGCGGCGCTGCGGATGGCTCGACCTCGCTGCATTACGCTACGCGGTCGACATCAACGGCATGACGCACCTCGCGATCACGAAGCTTGACGTCCTCGATTCATTCGACCGCATCGGCGTCTGCACGAGCTACAAGTCGGCGCCGGAGATCTCGGTGCCGTTCGCGATCGCGCAAGGAGCATCGTGCGAGACGACCTACCTCCAGGGTTGGAAGACGTCGATCGGCGGCGCCCGATCGTGGGAAGACCTGCCGGCTGCCGCGCGCGACTACGTCACATTCGTCGAACGGCATCTCGACGTGCCGGTTTCGTACATCTCGGTCGGGCCCGAGCGATCGCAGATCATCGTCCGCCCGAACGCGCCTTTGCGAATCCCCGCGTCCGTCCGGTGAAACCGTCGCGGGCGCTGGCGACCTTTGCGACGCTCGAACGGCGGCCTGCCGCTGCGGTCTTCGCATCGAACGCCGAGCGGCGCCGAAGCGAGGCTGCGGCAGCGCGCGAGCACCAGTGTAACGTCGCGACTCGCACTTTCCTGGCCGCGCAGCCGCTTTGGACGTCCGAGCTCTGCTCGATCATAGAGCGGCGATTTGATCGAAGCTACGTCACGCTGCGAGACCTTGCGCGGTGTAGAGCGGCGGCGGAACGCCGCGGCGAGACCCACGAAGCACAGCGCCGCCGATGGGCGCGCATGGTTCGCGGGCTCGAGCGCCGGATCGCCCGCGCGGCGGAGCAGGAGCCGATTTGGCCAGACTGACCGAAGGCCAAGCGGAATCGCTCATATCGGCTCTGACGCGAGACACGGGCGTTTACGCGGCCACGAGCAGCGCGCCGAGCGATCCGTCGGCGTGGCATCCGGCCGAAGGCGTCGAATCGCCGCCGACCGCGACGGAGACCGACACCGACGCTCGGCGGCTACGCGCGTTCGCCCGCGATGCCGCGAAGACCGATGAGGTCGGGCGCACGCTCACGCTCGATTTGGCTTCGTATTTGCGCCGTCCGGTGCGCTGCTCGCTGAACCGCGCGGCTCCGGCGATCGCATCATCGTGGCGCTTCGGTGCGAAGATCGACGGCGGAATGGCGTGGATTGACATCGACACCGGCCTGGCGTCGGCATTCGCGGACGCCATGATCGGCGGCGATGGCACGGCGCAGATCGGGCGCGGCCGCAAGGTGCGAGGGCTTGCATCGATCGTCGCTAAGCGCATGCTCGACGCGATCGCGGCAGCCGCGGCGGTCGGACTTCGAGGCCCGGTGGAAGCCACCGCACAAGCGGACGAACACGGTCCGGCGATCGCCGGCGGTTTTTGTGCTGTTGCGATCGATCAATTCCCCTGGGCGATCGGCGTCGCCGCGTCCGTGCCCTTGGCCGCGCAGGCGAGACCGTCTCCGGTCGACGATAAACGTCGACCGCTCCATACCACCGACCCAGAGGAGGCGTTGCGGAACGCGATCGACGCCCTCGACACGCGGTTATCCGAGCTGACCCTCAACCGCGTGATCGCGCGGCAGGCGAAGATCGAGCGAATCGACGGGGCGGAAGTCGCCGGCCCTCCTGGTGTCATCCTCGGACTCGCTTTGACGGCCGGCGGCAACGGCGTCGTCGTCGCGTTCGCGGACGCTGCAGCCGTGTCGGGTATCGCCGGCGCGGCAGCGGGCGGCGCGGCCGCATCTGCGACCGGCGTTCCAGGCGAGATCGCGCTTGCGGCAGCCGAGGCGGTGGTCCGAGATGCCCTCGAGCGCGCGGTCGTAAATCTGCCCGCCCTTGGCGACGAGGGCCACAGAATCGTCCGTCTCTCGGACGATCCGCTCACCGCCCGGACGCCGCATCACGCGGTCGACGTCGAGGTGTCGAGCGAGGGCAAAAAGGGAACGCTCAGGGTGCTCGTGCCGTCGTGGATGCTCGTCCATCGGGAGAAGAAGGGCCGTTGAACGCACTGCTCGCGGCGATCGCGAGGACGTTTGCGTTTCGGCGCCGGCACCGGATCGCGCAGGTCATCGAAGAGGTGCCGCTCTTCGGCGGCAGTGCGCTCCACGTCGTCGATGTCGGCGGCGAACGTCTTGTATTCGCGACGGCGCCCGGCGCGATATGTCTTTTGGCCCAATCTAAGCCGGTGACTTCTGCCGCACTCCGGGAGGAGGAATCGTGGACGTCCGTCTAAAGCCGATATACGTGATAGGGCACAGCAGCCGCGAGGACGCTGGCGTGCGGCCCGAAGAGAGGATCAGTTGACGTTTCGGCGCGCGTACCCATGGATGTGGACGGCTGCCTTCCTCGTGTCGGCCTTTGGCGCATATTGCCTCGTCCGTTCCCTGCTCGAACAGCCCGCTGAGAATCCGACGCGCGATCGCATCCGCGCGCTCATAGACGAGGCCGACCAACTCCTCAAGACGCTTGACGAGCAGCGGCGCGGTTAAGACCGACGCCGCATCCCTTGCGCGCGAGCCTCTAGTCCTCGACGATCTCCTCGAGAACGGACAGGGCGTCGGCCGCATCGACGGCCTCGTCACGTTTGTCACCGGCGGTCTACCCGGCGAGCGCGTCCGCATCGCGGTCGACGAGGTGAAGAAGAACTACGCCGGCGCCCACGTGATCGACATCGAGGAAGCTTCGCACGACCGCGTCGACCCCGGCTGCCCGGTATTTCCCCGTTGCGGCGGATGCCAGACGCTGCATCTGCGCTACTCCGCCGAACTCGAGTGGAAGCGAAGACGAGTCGTCGAGGCGCTCGCTCGTTTGGGGGGCATGAAGTCGGTCGACGTCGCCGCCGTCACGACGGCGCAAAGCGAAGCGGACCCCGGCTATCGCAATAAGGCGTCGCTCGTCTGCAAGCGAGATCGCGGCGCCGATCGGCTCGGCTTTTACGGCGCGCGCTCGCACAGACTCGTCGCGATCGAGAGCTGTCCGGTATTGCTGCCGCGCTTGCGCACGGCGGTCGAACGGCTTATCGCGTTCGCAAAGGAAGCGACACAAGCGATGCGCGACGTCGAGCACGTCGTCGCGCGCGCGAGCGCGACGGGAGCCGATCTCGTCGTCGCCTTCAGCGGCAAGGCGCCCAATCGCGCGCTGGGCGGTGCAGTCGAAGAGCTGCGCAGACGCATTCCAGAGTTGACGGGCATCGTGTCGGCTTGGGATCCTTCGAGCGAGAACGCGGTCCTCGGCCGTCGATCCGCTGTCTTGTGGGGATCGCCCGTCTTGCGCGAACGAGTCCTGGGCGCCGATTTCGTGTTCGGCATCGAATCGTTCTTCCAGATCAATACCGCGCTGCTCGAACTGCTCGCCGGCCGGATCGTCGATCGGCTGAAGGGCGCACGACGTGTCATCGACCTCTATAGCGGCGTCGGAACGTTCGCCGTCTTGCTCTCGAAGAACGGCGCGGCGACGACCGGCGTCGAGACGTCGCAGCATGCCGTCGACGAAGCGGCGGCCAACGCAGCGCACAACGGCGTCACGAACGCCGCGTTCGAATGCGCGACCGCGGCGTACGCGCTTGCCGGCGAGCGCGGCCGGTCGCTTCTCGCCGGGGCGGACGCCGTCATACTCGATCCGCCGCGCAAAGGCTGCGAGGAAGGCGTCCTCGCTCCGCTCGCCGCCGCGGCCGTGCCGACGATCCTCTACGTCTCGTGCAACCCCGCGACGCTCGCTCGCGATGCGGCAATTCTCGCAAGTTCGGGGTACTCGCTGCGGTCGGTCCAGCCGTTCGATATGTTCCCGCGCACGGGGCACGTCGAGGCGCTTGCCGAATTCGAGTGGACGGCACCGCACTAGACGAGGAGAGTCATGGCCGACGTCCCCATCGACATCGCGTACATCTCGCGATTGGCGCGCATCTCGCTAACCGGCGAGGAGTCGTCGCGCTTCTCGGGGCAGTTCGTGCGCCTTTTCGATTTCATCCGCGAGCTCCAAGCGCTCGACGTCAGCGGCGTGCACGCGACCGCCCAGGTCATACCGCTTTCGAACGTCATGCGCGAAGACGAGCTCAAGCCGTGCCTGACGCAAGACGAGGCGCTCGCGAACGCGCCTGCCCGTGAAGGGCCGTTCTTCAAGGCGCCTCGGATCCTCGAGTGATGGAAACCGGCCACGACATCCGCGATGCGATCGCCCGGCGCGACCGCAGCGCCGAAGAGGTGACTCGCGCGGCGCTCGACGCCATCGGCCGCGTCGAGCCCTCGTTGCGCGCCTACATCACGCTCCTGCCCGAGCGGGCGATGGCAAAAGCGCGCGAAGTCGACGCGAAGATCGCCAAAGGCGAAGCGATCGGCAAGCTCGCCGGCGTGCCGACCGCCGTCAAGGATCTCTTCTGTCTGAAGGACGCGCTGACGACGTGCGGGTCGAAGATCCTCGCCAACTTCAAACCGCCGTTCTCATCGACCGTCGTGCAGCGGCTCGACGCCGCCGACGCCGTCATCGTCGGAAAGACGAACATGGACGAGTTCGCGATGGGCTCGTCGTGCGAGAACTCTGCGTTTTTCCCGACCCACAACCCGTACGATCTCGAAGGCGTGCCCGGCGGCTCGTCAGGCGGCAGCGCGAGCACGGTGGGCGCCAGGTCGGTGCCGCTCGCCGTCGGCACGGACACCGGCGGCTCGATCCGCGAACCCGCGTCGTTCTGCAACATCGTCGGCGTGAAGCCGACGTACGGCCGGGTCAGCCGTTACGGCATGATCGCCTTTGCCTCATCGCTCGATCAGGCCGGACCGATGACCGCCGACGTACGCGACGCGGCCGATCTGCTCGGGGCGATCGCCGGCTTCGATCCGATGGACTCGACATCGGTCGACGTGCCGGTGCCGGATTACGGCGCCGGCCTGCGCGATGATCTCAAAGGCGTCCGCATCGGCATCGTCCGCGACTTCGAAGAGAGCATCGCGGTCGATCCGAAGATGGCCAAGCTCTATAAGGATGCGTACGAGGACCTCGCTAAGCTCGGCGCCACGTTCGTGGACGTGACGCTTCCCCACGCGAAGTACGGCCTGGCGACGTACTATCTCATCGCGCCGGCAGAATGTTCGTCGAACCTCGCGCGTTACGACGGCACGCGCTACGGCGTCCGCAAGGACGGCGACGCCGACGTCTATGCGATGTTCGACAAGACGCGGACGGCCGGGTTCGGCGATGAGGTGAAGCGCCGCATCATCCTCGGCACGTATGCCTTGTGCTCGGGATACTACGACGCGTACTACGTGCGCGCCCAAAAAGTGCGCACCCTTATGAAAAACGATTTCGACGCGGCGTTCGCCGCGTGCGACGTCATCGCGTGCCCGGCCGTGTCGTGCCCGCCGTTCGAACTTGGAGCGAAGTCCGACCCGGTCGCGATGTACCTCATGGATTACTTCACGATCCCGATGAGCCTTGCGGGGATTCCCGCGATGTCGGTGCCCGGCGGCTTCGTCGACGGCCTTCCCGTCGGGTTGCAGATCTGCGCGCCGGCGTTCGAGGAAGCGCGCATGCTGGCCGTCGCGCACGCGTACGAGCAGGCGACGCGCCACGCCGACAAGCTCCAACCGGTGGTGTCATGAGCGCCGAGATGGAGACGGTTATCGGACTCGAGGTCCACGTCGAGCTCAGCACCAAGAGCAAGATGTTCTGCGGCTGCCTCAACGAGTTCGGCGCAGAGCCGAACACGCACGTCTGCCCCGTCTGCCTCGGCATGCCCGGCACGCTGCCCGTGATCAACAAACGCGCGGTCGAGTACTTGTGCAAGTCGGGCTTCGCGCTCGAGTGCACGGTCGCACCGTTTTCGAAGTTCGACCGGAAGAACTATTTCTATCCGGACATGCCGAAGAACTATCAGATCTCGCAGTACGACATGCCGCTGACGACCGGCGGTCGCGTCGTGCTGCCCTCGGGCAAGGCGATCCGCCTGAACCGCATCCATCTCGAAGAAGACACGGGAAAAAACGTCCACGCCGGCGGTCACATGACGACCTCGGAAGCGACGCTCATCGACTACAACCGTGCCGGCGTGCCTTTGATGGAGATCGTGAGCGAGCCTGAGATCGGTTCGCCCGATGAAGCCGAGCAGTACCTCATGGCGCTGCGCGACGTCATGCTCTACATCGGCGTGTCCGACGTCAAGATGCACGAAGGCTCGCTGCGCTGCGACGCCAACGTCTCGATCCGTCCTGTCGGCGCCAAAGAGCTCGGCACGAAAACCGAGATCAAGAACATGAACTCGTTCAAGTCGGTCGTCGCGGCGCTCGAGCACGAGATCTCGCGGCAACGCGCGTGCGCCGCGTCGGGCGAGCGGATCGTGCAAGAGACTCGCGGTTGGGATGAGGTGCGAGGTCTTACCTATTCGATGCGCTCGAAAGAGCAGGCGCACGACTACCGCTATTTCCCGGACCCCGACCTGCCGCCGCTCTCCCTCGACGAAGCGACGCTCAAGCGCTGGCGTTCCGAACTGCCCGAGCTGCCTGCGCAACGCCGCGAACGGTTCATGACTCAGTACGGTCTGCCTCAGTACGACGCCGGCGTGCTGACGCAATCGCGTTTCGACGCCGACTACTTCGAAGCGGTGGCGTCGGCGTCAGGCGATTCCAAGCAAGCATCGAATTGGCTCATGGGCGACGTCCGCAAGTCGCTCGAAGGGCACGGCCTCACGTTGTCGACGTCGAAGATGACGCCCGCGGCCCTCGGTCAGCTCATCTCGATGGTGAAGAGCGGTGCGATCACCGGCAAGGCTGCCAAAGAGGTCTGCGACGTTCTCGTGGCGGACGGCGGCGATCCGAAGGCGATCGTCGAGCAGCGCGGTCTCGCGCAGGTGAGCGATGAGTCGGCGATCGCGGCGATCGTCGACAAGGTGATCGCGGCTCAAGCCGAGTCGGTCGCAGCGTACAAGGGCGGCAAGGCGAAGGCGCTCGATTACATCGTCGGGCAGGTCATGCGCGAGAGCCGCGGCCGGGCGAACGTCGACGTCGTCAAGCGGCTTCTCACGGAGCGATTGGGGTGAACGGTCCGGGCGAGCGCTTCGGCGAAGCGACGCTCGCCACGCTCGAGTTCCCGCAAGTCATCGAGCAGATCGCGGCGTACGCGACGTGCGACCCGGGCGGTGGATCGGTGCGAGCGTTGCGGCCATATCCGGACCGCGCGCAGGCCGAAGAAGATCTCCGGCTCGTCGACGACGGCGTTTCCATGTTCCAAGCCGGAACCGAGTTCGCATTCGGTGGAGCAGTCGATGTCGCCGACGCGCTCGACCGCGCTGAGGTCGGTGGTGTCCTGGGAGGCGTCGAGCTGCGCGATATCGCGCGTTCTGAACGCGCCCTCGCGACCGCGACCACAAAGATCAAGAAGTATTCCGACGGGCGACCGAAAGACGCCGACCCACGCTCGACCTCGCAAAGAGAAAAGGGAGCGGTCGAGATTCATCTCGACCGTCGCGGCCTTGCAGTTTTGGCTGATCAACGCGCGGATACCGCAGCTTTAATCCGTCGCCTCGAAACCGCCGTCGACGGCGACGGCGCACTGACCGACGCCGCATCGTCCGAACTCGCGCGTCTGCGCCGCCAACAGCGCTCCCTCTCGGACGACATCCGAAAACGCGTCGACTCGATCGTCCGCGATGCCTCGACCGCCAAACTGCTGACCGAGGCGATCGTGACGACGCGGGGCGGGCGATACGTCGTGCCGGTTCGGGCCGACGCCGCCGGGCAGTTCTCGGGCGTCGTCCACGGACAGTCCGCATCGGGAGCGACCGTTTACGTCGAGCCGATGGCGTGCGTCGAGGCGAACAATCGCCTGCGAGGGCTCGAGGCAGAGGAAGAGCGCGAGACGCAGCGCGTGCTCGCTGAGTTGTCCGCGCTCGTCAGCGGACACGTCGAGGCGCTCCGCTCGAATGGCGCACTCGTCGCGCGGCTCGACTCGATCGGCTCGCGAGCGCGCTGGGCGGTCGCGACGCGCGCGATCGCACCCCGGCTTATCGAGGCGAGGAGCGTCCGCATCGCGCATGGTCGCCATCCGCTGCTGCGTCGCGCGGCCGTACCGCTCGACGTCGAGGTAGGACGCGATGCCGACGCCGTCGTCATCTCCGGGCCGAACATGGGCGGCAAGACCGTCGTGCTCAAGACGATCGGTCTGTTCTGCGTTCTCGCGCACTCCGGCATCCCGCTGCCGGCGAGCGCCGGCACCGAGATCGGCGAATTCGATCACATCGCGTGCATCATCGGCGACGAGCAATCGATCGCGAACAACCTGTCGTCGTTCGCCGCGCACCTGCGAGCCTTGCGTGCGGCCATCGAGCGCGCCGGCCCGCGGTCCCTCGTCCTCGTCGACGAGATCGGCAGCGGCACCGAGCCCGGCGCGGGTGCTGCGCTCGCGCAAGCGTGCGTCGAGGCGCTCCTAGCGGCCGGCGCACGGGTCGTCGTGACGACACACTACGCGCAGCTCAAGGTGTTCGCGGCTTCGCGCGATCGCGTCGCGAACGCGTCGATGCTCTTCGACGCGGCTACACACGAACCGACGTACTTGCTCGCGATGGGCGTTCCGGGCCAAAGCCTCGCGTTCGCGCTTGCGGACTCGATCGGTATGGACGCGACGATCGTCCGGCGAGCCGAGACGCTCCAAGGCGAAGATGCGCAACGACTCGAGCGTGCTTTCGCAAATCTCGCCGAGGAGCGCGAACGCCTGCACGAGCAGTCGGCGGCGGCGGAGCGCGAACTCGACCGGCTCCGCGGCGTCGAAACGGAGCTCCGCGAACGCGTCGCGGCCGCCGAGAAGGAGCGCCAGTCGTTCGAACGCCGCGCATCCGAAGCGCTCGATCGCGCCGCTCAAACCGTCCGCGACGAGCTCATCGCGAGGGCCGAGCGCAGCGAGAGCGATGCGCGCCGCCAGCGTACGGGAACGAACGTCGATGCGACGGACGCGATACGCCGCACGATGGCCGACATCCGGCGTAGTCTCGGTCTCGACCAGAGCGCGCCGGCGAGCGCCGCGCCGAACGCGTACAGCGTCGGCGATCGCGTCTACGTGAGGACGTTCGGCCAGACGGGCATCGTCAGCGAAGTCTTCGAGCGCGACGTGCTTGTGACGATGGGTTCGGTGAAGGCGGTGGTCTCGCGGGCGGATCTGACGCGCGATCCGGCGGTGACGACGAAGCAAGGCGCAAGCGGGACTCGTGCGACGTCGCTGCAGCATGCGGAGTCGCGCGTGGCGTCGCTCGACGCGTCGACCTCGATCGATGTCCGCGGCATGCGGGTCGACGAGGCGATGCCGATCGTCGACAAGGCACTCGATGACGCGAGCCTCGCGGGTCTTACGACTTTGCGCGTCATCCATGGCAAGGGAACGGGGCAGCTCGGCCGCGGCATCCGCGATTTCCTCAAAGGTCACGCGCAGGTACAGGCTGCCGCGTTCGCGCCCGACAACGAGGGCGGCACCGGCGTCACCGTCATCACGCTCCGCTAGGCGAGGGATGAACGGTCGCGAGGACGTACAGAGCGCATCGATGACAACGAACCCGCGCGCGCAAGTCGAAGCGCTTTGCCGCCGCTGCGTCGACGTCGTTACGCGAGAGGACCTCGAGCGTCGGATCGCGGCCGGCAAGCCGCTCAAAGTGAAGCTCGGCATCGACCCTTCGGGGCCGATGCTCCATCTCGGGCACGCGGTCGTTCTGCGCCAGCTCCGCGATTTCCAAGACTTCGGCCACGAGGCGATCCTCGTCGTCGGCGATTTCACCGCGCAGATCGGCGACCCGACCGGGCGGCTCAATGCGCGCAAGCCGCGCACGCGCGAAGAGATCGAGTCCGACATGCGCTCGTATGCGCAGCAGGCGTCGGCCATCATCGACATCGCGCGGACGCGCGTCGTCTACAACAGCGAGTGGCTGTCGAAGCTGACCTTGGCCGACATCATGGGGCTCGTCGCGAAGACGACCGTCGCCCGCATGCTCGAACGAGACGACTTCTCGAAGCGCTACGCAGAAGGGTCGCCGATCGGCCTCAACGAGTTCCTCTATCCATTCGCGGTCGCGTACGACTCGGTCGTGCTCGACGCGGACGTCGAACTCGGCGGCAACGAGCAGCTGTTCAACCTGCTCATGGGCCGGCGGCTGCAAGACGATCTGGGCAAGCCGCCGCAGATCTGCATGACGCTGCCGATCCTCGAAGGGACCGACGGCGTCCAGCGGATGGGCAAAAGCCTGAACAACTTCATCGCGCTCGGCGACGAGCCGAACGACATGTTCGGCAAGGTCATGTCCGTGCCAGACGGCTTGCTGGAGCGTTATTGGACGCTGACGACGACGGCGAGCGACGAAGAGATCGCACAGCAGCTCGCTGCCGGACCCCGCGACGCGAAGGTCGCGCTCGCGGCGGCGATCGTGACGCTCTATTGGGGCCACGAGGCGGCGCGGAGCGCCCGCGAGCATTTCGAGCGCACGGTCGTCAACAAAGAGCTGCCGGATGAGGTCCGAGAGCTCACCCTGACCGCAGACGATTCGAGCGCGAACGTTTCGAAGCTGCTCGTGCTCGCCGGCTTCGCACCGTCGAATCGCGAAGCGCAGCGGCTCGTCTCGCAGGGCGCAGTGAAGATCGACGGCATCCGTGTGGATGACGCGCGTCACACCGAGTCCTCTTGGGACGGCAAGGTGCTGCAAAAGGGCAATCACCAGTTCGTCCGCCTATCAGCAAGACCGCGTTAAAAACGCTTCATCAGCCGACCACTAAGAGTAGAGAGGGTCGGCATCAAGATGAACATCCGCATCGTCACCGCATGTGCAGCGCTCGCAATGATTTCAGCAACGGCGGCGTATGCGCAAGATCAATTCTCGGTCACACCGCCGAGTGGGTGGGTGCCGGCAGGCGGCCCCGCCGGCGTGCTCGGACTGTGGGTCGATCAAAACCCGAACGACTTCAGACAGAGCATCAACCTCGTGTCCGAGGCGTACCCCGGTTCGCTTGAGGAATACGTCGCCGACAATCGCGCGGCACTCGCGCATCAGGAGCAAGGTCTCAAGTTCGGACCGGAAGCGGACTCGACGACGTGCGGCGGCCATCCCGCGCACTTCATCACATGGGAAACGACCCTTCTCGGCCACGATCTACTCTTCGAGCAGATGATCTCCGTCTGGAACGGTCGCGGTTACGTGCTCACATATACGCGTCAATCGGGCGAGCCCGAGCTGACCTCAGCCCGCGTAGCGCTCACAACCCTCTGCATCCGCTAGAACTAACCAACGCAATTGATCTTGTAGCGGTCGAGCTTTAGCTCGACCGGCCGAGCGAAGCTCGGCAATCATGACGCCGACTCTAGGATCTCTTTGATCGCGTCCGGTGAGAAGTAGTAGCGCTGACCGCAGAAGTCGCACCGCGCCTCAGTGTCTTCCGATGACGACGCCATTTCGACGAGCGCATCGTGTCCGAGGCCGACGATCGCCTTGGCGACGCGCTCGGCGTTGCAGCGACATGCGAACTCGATCGGATGCGTGCCGGCGATTCGCGGCTCGAGCCCATCCGCGAGCTTACGGACGAGATCTTCGGGCGACAGACCATCTCTTACAAGCGCGCTCACTTGCGGCATGGAACGAGCGCCGCGCTCGAGCACATCGATCGTCGAGGTATCGGCGCCCGGCAGCAATTGCGCGATGACCCCGCCGGCGGCGAGCACGCCGGCCGGGTTCGCGAGGACGCCGACCGCGACGACGGTCGGGATCTGTTCCGATGAGGCGAAGAATTTTGCGAGGTCCTCGCCGATCTCGCCCGTCGCGAGCGGCACGGCGCTCGTGTACGGTTGCCCGGTATCGAAGTTTCGAGTGACGTGAAGCGATCCGCGGCCGACGAGGCCGGCGACGTCGAATTTGCCGCGCGAGTTCAGCGGGCGTTCGGCCGTCGGGCGTAGCGGAAAGCCGCGAACGCGGCCGCCGGCAGCGACGTCGGCGACGAGACCGCGTACGGGGCCGTCGCCCGAGATCTGCAGCGTGATGCGCTCGTTGCCGTTGAGCGCATGGCCCATGAGGGCTGCCCCCGTGAGCAATCGTCCGAGCGCAGCCGTGACGGTCGGAGAGCAATTGTGGCGCGCCTGCGCCTCTCGCACGAGCTGCGTCGTCCGCGCCGCGATGATGCGCACGGTATCACCCGCTGCGAGCGCGGATACCGCGTAGTCTTCGGACATCGAGTGATTTCTTCATCGGTCGCGCCGACAGGTCCGCCCTGCGAGCCGCAAGAAGCCGCCGCGCGTGAAAGGCAGACGAAGCAACCGCTCGATCGCGGTCATTCATGGGCCGAATCTCAACTTGCTCGGTACGCGCGAGCCTGCCGTTTATGGAACGATGACGCTCCGCGATGTCGACGCGGCGATCAAGAAGCTCTGCAAGAAGCTCGGATGCGCGGTGACGACCGAGCAGCACAACGGTGAAGGCGACATGATCGATGCGGTCCAAAAAGCTGCCGCGCGCGGCAGTGCGATCGTCATCAACCCCGGCGCGCTCGCGCACTACTCGTATGCTTTGCGCGATGCGCTTGCCGCAGCCGCAGTGCCGAAGGTCGAAACGCATTTGACGAACATCCAAGCACGAGAGCCGTTCCGCAGGCGCAGCGTGACCGCGGCAGCGGTCGACGGAACCGTCGGCGGGCTCGGCGTCGACTCCTATCTGCTCGCGATTCGCGCGGTAGCGGCCCGTCTCGACTCGCGAAGCTGAACGAACGTCCGACCGGAGGAGAAGGCATCGCCTGGTCTAACGCAGGCGGAAATATTTTATGTGCCGGGGGAGACGACGATGACGAAAGCAGAGCTGATCGAAGCCGTTGCCGAGAAGACCGAGCTGACGAGACGCGATGTTGGCGACGTCGTCGATACTCTGTTGGAGGTCGTCAAGTCCGCCCTGCAGCAGGACAAGAAAGTGCAGCTCATCCCGTTCGGCAGCTTCGAAGTGCGCGAGCGTCAGACGCGCGAAGGCCGCAATCCGAAGACGGGCGAGCGGCTGACGATTCCAGCACGCCGCGTGCCGGCATTCCACGCGGGCAAAGATCTCCGCGACGCGGTCAACAAACCGAAGAAGAAGTAAAATGCCTGGGAGCGGTCGAGATTTATCTCGACCGCCGCGGTCTTTCGATGGCGCAGAAAATGGAGCGGTCGACCTTTACGGTCGACCGCCGCGGCCTTTCGAAGCGACAGGTCGGCTCCGGTCGAGCTAAAGCTCGACCGCTACAAACAATTTTGCTAGCGGGCGAAGCTCATCGGACGGTCGCCGAGCGGGATCGGCGCACCGGCACGCAGCGTTGCTAGATCGATCGGCAAACAGTCATTGTCGTCTTGATCGACGACGAAGAGCGTCGAACCCGAAGCATCAAGGCCGACTGCCACCGGATCGAGCCCTGCCGGAATAGGCGCAAGCGCGGTCATCGTCGTCAGATCGATGCGTGACACCTCGTTCGACCCGAAGTCGGCGACGTAGAGGGTCCGATTGTCGGGCGAGACGACGAGCCCCCTCGGCGCCACGCCGACCGGGATCGGCGGCCCCGGCTTGCGCGTCGCGGTGTCGATCGGCGTGACGTCATTGCCCGCGAAATCGCTGATGAATAACCGGCGACCGTCTGGTGAGATCGCGATGCCGCGCGGATGCGCTCCGACGATGATCGGCGCGAGCGGCGTCTCCGTGCGCGTGTCGACCGGCGTCACGTCGCCCGAATTGACGTCGACGACCCACAGTATGGAGCCGTCCGGCGAGATCGCGATGTCCTCGGGATTCTGTCCGACCGCGATCGCCTTGCCGACGACATACGTCGTCGCGTCGATCGGCACGATCGTGTTGTCGGCGCCGTTGGCGACCCAAACGGTCGAGCTGTCCGGCGACACCCGCACGCCCCACGGCGATCGGCCGACGGGGACCGTCGCTATGACCGACTGCGACGCCGTGTCGATGACGCTCACCTGGTTCGCGCCGTTGTCGCTCGCGTAGACCCGACGCCCATCGGGGCTGATCGCGACCTCGCGCGGCAGCTCGCCGACGACGATCGGCTGACCGACCGCGTGCGTGCGCGGATCGAACGGTGCGATCTCATTGTCGAAGAAGTTCGACACGTACGCGAGCGCAGGGGCTCGATCGCCGGGACCGATGACTCGGACGACACCGGTGACATGCGCGAGCGCAGCGCCGCTCGCCGATACACCAGAAATCGAGAAATCGTACAGTCCGCTCGGCGTGCGTGGCGCCACCGAGACGGTCGCGTTCACCGAGCTTGCGGCAGCTGCTGCAGCGTCGAGGTGACCGCTCAAAGGCGAAATCGTCAACGGGTCTAGTGCCTGCGCCGTCCACGCGATCGTATCAGGCGTCGTGCTCGCGTTGTCGACGGCGAATCTGAACGACGCCGACGTGCCGGCCATTAGCAATAACTCCGCCGGCGCCGGCTGCATGAGCGACGACGCGGTGAACGCCGGGAACTTCGGTGAGCCGGCGGCATACGACGGCGGCGCGTCGGACAGTGCGCTTGCCCAGTACCGATTCGGTGTCGCGCTCGCGGCCACGAGAAGCCGCAGCGGCTTAGAGGCGTCGAACATGACCCAGCTTCGCGTCCATGGCGCGCCATCGAAGCGCACCGACCTCACATACGCGGCATCGGCAGATGCGCCCGGTGCGATGACGTCGATCGCCGCGCCGTGCGGCACGCGCACGCGTGCATACGGGAAAAGCGGCGTGCCGAGATCGAGCACAGGCGCCGCGATATCTTGCGGATACAACCCGAGAGCGCACCATACGTACCAGGCGCTCATCGTGCCGAGATCGTCGTTGCCCGGAATGCCATCCGGCGTGTCGCCCCACAACTGCGTCATGACATCGCGGATGACCGATTGCGCTTTCCAGGGCGCACCGGCGGCGAGATACGCCCACGGGCTGCCGATGCTCGGCTCATTGCCCATCCACGCATACGGTTCGGCTTGGCCGGCGTCGATCTGCGTGAAGAACGCGTCGAGCGCCGCGACCGCGCGCTCGCGGCCGCCAAGCCCATCGATGAGCGCCGAATAACCCTGCGGCACCATCCACGTGTATTGCGCTGCCGTTCCCTCTTGAAAACCGCTCTGCCCGTTCTCGGTGAGCGGCGCGCGCTCGAACGCCCCGTCACGGTCGCGCGGCGTGATGAGTCCGCTCCAGCCGTCGAAGAGATTCGTCCAGTTCTCGGAACGCGCGGCCATCACCGACGCGGTCTGCGAATCGCCGAGCGAGCGCGCGAGCTGTGAGATGGAATAGTCGTCGAGAGAATATTCGAGCGTGAGCGACGCGCCGTTCGCGAGCGGGGCGACGTTCGTCGTATGATCGTTGACGACGTAACCGCGCGAAAGATACTCGTCAAGACCTGGGCGTTCGACATACCAACCTTGCCCCAGCGGGCCACCCGAACGCGTCGCGCCCTTCACCATCGCGCTAAGCGCAGCGCGTGCGTCGAAATCGCGCGCTCCAAACGCGTACGCGCCGGCGATGATCGGATCGGACGGATCGCCGCCCATGACCGCCGTCTCCGCGTTGACGAGCGACCACTTCGGCAGCCAGCCGCTTTGCGCAGCCGCATGGACGAGCGATCGCATCATGTCACTCGTGCGAACGGGCTCGAGCATCGCGAGCAACGGCACTTCGGTCCTGTAGATATCCCATCCGGAAAACGTCGCGTATTCGACGTGACCGCGATCGACGAAGTGAACTCGACCGTCGAATCCGCGATAGTGGCCGTCCGAGTCACTGTAGATGTTCGGATGGAGCATCGCGTGATAGAGCGCGGTGTAGAACACGCGGCGCTGAAGGTCGGTGCCGCCGCCGACAAGGACGCGGCCAAGTTCGCTATCCCATGCCCGATGGGTCGAGGCGCGGACCGCGTCGACATCCCACGAGTGCGCCTCGGCGCGTAGATTCGCGCGAGCACCGTCGACGCTCACCCACGAAAGTGCAGCCCTGACATTGACGGTCGGATTGACGGTCGTATCGAAAGACACCCACGCGCCCGAGCCGATACCGTTCGCTTCGTCCGCGCCTGTGTTGATCGTCTTCGCAAGCCACGTGCCGTGCGCCGCGAACGGACGATCGAAGTCGAGCACGAAGTAGACTGTGTACGTTCCCGGCATGCCGCAGAACCATCCGCTCGACGCCGAGCCGACGATCTCCGTCGAGCTCGAGACGCGCACGTCGGACGTCGAGACGCCGTTCTGATTCGACGACGCATTGACAAGGATATCGGCTTGCGGCGACGGTGGGAACGTGAAGCGGCCGAGGCCGGTGCGCGACGTCGCGGTCAGCTGGACGCGGACGCTCGGCATACCGACACGGATCTCATAGTAGCCAGGTGATGCGATCTCCGATGCGTGCGAGAACGCCTGGGTCGCCGCTGCGGGAGCCGTCACAGGTCCGATCATCGGAAGGATGCCGGCGTCGCCGAATACGTTACAGCCCGGACCGCTCAGGTGCGTCAGACTAAATCCGGTGATGGCCGAATCGCTATAGTTGTATCCGCCGCCTGCCGGCTGCGATGGCGTGTCTGGGCTCCACTGCACCATGCCGAAGGGCGCGTCGGCGCCGGGAAACGTGTCGATCGCTCCATCGTAGCCGTTGCCGGACGTGCCGATAAGCGGATCGACAAACGCGGCCGGATCTGCGACGACAGCGGGCGCGGCCGAGATGGGAGCGGGCGCGGCGATGAGCGCCAGCGTCATTGCGAAAGCGATCATGCGCGTCGCTTTCAATGGGCGCCGTGGCCGGTCCCGTCAATCGTGTCTCGCCGCCGTCGGGTCGGCAGTATCTCGACGCGACCGCGTTGTAACGTGGAGGTCATGATACCGCTCGGTGACGCCTCGCGACGTCTGACGTCCGCGCCGGTCGTCACGATCCTGCTCATCGCGATCAACGTGGTCGTATTTCTCGTCGAACTCGCTGCCGGCGATAAGTTCGTCGCGCAGTGGTCGGTCACGCCCGCCGATATATGGGCGGGGCACGACCTCATCACGATCGTGACCGCGATGTTCCTCCACGCGAGCTGGTCGCACATCCTCGGGAACATGGTGTTCCTCTACGCCTTCGGCCCCGAGATCGAAGACGCAATGGGGTCGGTTCGGTACCTCGTGTTCTATCTCGTCGGCGGAGCGATCGCGATGCTCACCCAAGTCGCGGTCGACCCCCACTCGACCGTGCCGAACCTCGGCGCGAGCGGCGCCATCGCCGCTGTCATGGGCGCGTTCATCGTCACCTATCCGCGCGACAACATTCGGACGCTGCTCTTTTTCTGGTTCTTCATCCGCATCACGTTCATATCGGCGTGGGTGCTCATCGGCCTGTGGTTTCTCATACAGCTTTTCGACGTCGGTGTGGTCGCAAGCTCGCAAACCGGAGGCGTCGCATATATGGCGCACGTCGGGGGCTTCATCTTCGGCGTCGTCTTCGGACGATTGTTCGACAACAGCGCGCGGCTTGCGAGCCAGACGCTCAATACCGACGACTCATAGAACACGGCCCGCCGAGTTGGCGGGCCGTGCTTGTCGCTGTACAGATCGTAGGCGAGGTCTTAGAGGTGGAAGCCCACCTCGACGCCGAGGCCGCTCGGGTTCACGCCGAGCGTCTGCGGCACGATGTGATAGTCCAGCTGGAGCGACGCGTTGCTGCCGAGGTTGAAGCCGGCGAACACCTTGCCGCCCGGGCCCGTCCGGCTATTCGACGTGCCGTCGCCAAGCCGGACCGACGTGTTGTACAGGCCGACGCCCGCACCGAAGAACGTGGGTCCCGTCATGCCGCGGACATCGAGGCCGAGTCCGCCGCTATGGACGTAACCCGAGTTGCGCGCGCCGCCCAAGTAGTCGAAGTAGGCGTCCGTCGCGCTCGGCGTCAGGCCACCAGAGGCCGACAAGCGGTAATCGAGACCTGCTGTCAGTTGCGTCTCGCCACCGAAGAACTTGTCGCCGCTCGAGCCCGGGAAGAACGCGCCGAGGCGCAGATCCATCGAGTTCACCGGCCACAAGCCGGTCGTCGTCGTCGAAGCAAGGGCCTGCGGAGCGAACATCGCCGATGCCGCCGCAAGACCGATCGCGGTTATCAGAAATTTCTTCAACATGCGTTTGTCTCCGATCTTTCAGATTTGCCCGTCGTACATTGTTCCCGGCATGTGACAAACGGTAACGCAGCATATGCGCGTCCCGTACGCGTGAGCGGTACGGGACGAAACGTGAAGTCGCTCGAAGTCGGGTGTCCGGAAGTGGGCGCGTCAAACGTCGTAAGGTCGGAGAACAACTCCACCTATAAAATCACAAAGGAGCACGAGCCATGAGTGACTTTCTTTTCCTCTATAGAGGCGGTCAGCGCGCCGCCGACGCGGCCGAGTCGGACAAGGTCATGCAGAAGTGGGTCGCTTGGATGGAAGATCTCGGGTCCAAGGGTCACCTGAAGGATCGCGGCCAGCCGCTCGACCCCGCCGGCAAAGTCGTCCGCGGCAAGCAGAAGGTCGTCACCGACGGCCCGTATCCGGAATCGAAGGACGTCGTCGGCGGCTATACGCTCATCACCGCACGCGATCTGGCGCAGGCAGCCGAGTTGTCGAAGGGATGCCCGATCTTCGACACCGACGGCGTCGTCGAAGTGCGCCCCGTTATGGAGATGTAGTGGTCGAAGAGCCGCTCTTTAGGCGCGAGTCGGGGCGGATGATCGCCGCCCTGACCCGCATCTTCGGGATCCACAACCTCGCGTTGGCAGAAGACGTCGCCCAGGACGCCTTCTGCCGCGCGCTCGAGATCTGGCGTCTGCGCGGTGTGCCAGATAATCCGGGCGCGTGGCTCATGACCGCAGCGAAGCGCCGCGCGATCGACGTGTTGCGGCGCGAGCGAACGGCGCGCCGGTTCGCGCCGGATCTCGGTCGCCTACACGAAAGCGAATGGACCCTCGTCCCTACGCTCGACGCGTTGTTCGAGCCCTCGGCGATCAAAGACGACCAACTGCGCATGATGTTCTCGTGCTGCAGTCCGCGGCTTTCGGAAGAAGCGCAGATTGCGCTCATCCTGCACCTTCTCTGCGGCTTCACCGTCGGGGAGATAGCGGCCGCGTTCTTGAGCGGTCATGCGGCGATCGAAAAGCGCATCACGCGCGCGAAACACGCGCTCGCCCAGTCATCGGGGCTCTTCGATCTTGCCGACCGCGACCTGCCGAAACGGCTCGCGAGCGTGCAGCGCAGCCTCTACCTGCTGTTCAATGAGGGCTATCACGGCGCCTCACCTGAATCGTCCGTCCGCACCGAGCTATGCCGCGAGGCGATGCGCCTTGGAGCGCTCCTCGCTGACCATCCATCGACGTCGACGCCCGCGACGCTCGCGCTTTGCGCGCTCATGGTGCTCAACGCGTCTCGACTGCCCGCGCGGGTCGATGCGGTCGGCAATCTCAACTCGCTGGCGGACCAAGATCGATCGCTCTGGGATAGGGCGCTCATCGCACGAGGGATCGAACTCCTCGATCGGTCAGCCATCGGCGATGAGCTGAGCGAATACCACATCGAGGCGGCCATTTCGTCGGTCCATGCGCGCTCGTATGCCGCTGCAGAAACGGACTGGAAGAAGATCGCCTCGCTGTACGATCTTCTGATCCGCGCCAAGCCATCTCCCGTCGTCGCGCTCAATCGGGCCATCGCATATGGCCACGCCGATGGGCCGGACTGCGGGCTGGCCGAGATCGCCGCGATAGACGACCTGTCAAGGCTCGAATCGTATCCGTTCTACCACGCTGCGCTCGGCGAGTTCGAACTCCGCCGCGGCGATGGCGTCAAGGCGCGCGACCATTTCGAGGCGGCGCGTAAAGTCGCCCGCAATGCAGCGGAGCGGCGATTCCTCACGCAGCGCGCCGAGGCGTGTGATGCCAAGAGCGGGGCGAGCGTGTGAAGGCCAAGCCCGTCGTCGACCGCGGCGAGCGTACCCGCAAGAACCATCCGCGCATCGCTAAGCCCACGCTCTCAGATCACCTCGCGGTCATGACGCGTGCGATTTTCCAGGCCGGCCTCAGCTGGGCTCAGATCGACGCGCAATGGGAGCGTCTTGTCGAGGCCTTCGAAGGCTTCGATCCGGTTAGGATCTCTCGCTACGATCACGACGACGTGCGCCGGATCCTGGCCACGCCGGGGATATTGCACAGCGAACGCAAGATCCGCGCGGCGATCGACAACGCGAAGGAGATGCTCGAGCTCGATCGGGAGCACAAAGCGTTTCGGGCTTATCTGCGCTCGCATGATACGTATGCCGATTTGACGGCCGACCTGCGGCGCAAATTCAAATACGTCGGCGACGTGAGCGCGTACTACTATCTCTTCAGGGTCGGCGAGAAGGTGCCGCCATTCGGGCGCTGGATAAAAACTGTCGAAGGCGACCATCCACGAATCCGCGAGATGGTCAAACAAAAATAGAGATGGGGAGCGGTCGAGATTCATCTCGACCGCCGCGGTTAGACCCAATGAAGTGTGGATGGAGCGGTCGCCCTTCACGGGCGACCGCCGCGGTCTGACCTGTGCGCGATATCGAGCTGGAGGCCCGTCTCCGGTCGAGCTAAAGCTCGACCGCTACAGGTCTCAGGAGAGCGCCTCGATGCGGGCGACCAAGTCTTCGCACGTCGTCGGCGAGTGCCCGGCATAGTCGTCGCTGACGTAGACGAAGAGATCGTCGACGTTTTTGCGTGCCTTCGCGAGCAGCCGCGCCCAGGCGTCGAGCGACTCGCTTCGGTCGACCTGAACCCGATCGTAGTGCTCGAACGCGGTCAGACCCATGAGCCGTGCATAGGCGAACCCGAGTTCACTGCCTTGCTCTTCGAGCACTCGCTGTGCGAGCTCGAGGGTCGAATGCGGGCCTTCGGTCGCGGCGAGAGCGAAGCGCTGGCTGCGTGCGGCCTCGAACAGCGCGTCATCGAACCAGTCGCGGTGACGAAGCTCGAGGACCGTGTTGACGTCGGGCGGCAGATGCTCGTCGAGGAACGTGTAAAGGCGCGTTTTGTTCGCGGGCGTCGGGCGAAAATCGCCGCCGCATTGGAGCAGGAGCGCTCCGAGTCGCGGGCCGAGGAGCCGCGCGCGGTCGACGAACCACGTGAAGCTCTGGCCGGCATCTTCGAAATGTTTTTTATGCGTCACTTCGCGCGACACTTTGAGCGCGAACGTGAACTCTTCGGGTGCGGCGTCGCGCCATGCGACGACCGTCGACTCGCGCGGCCGCCCGTAGAACGTCGAGTCGACCTCGACCGACGAAAAAAGGCGTGCGTAGAGCGCGAGCATGTCGGGCGGTTTTGTCTCGGCGGGATAGACGGAACCGATCCAGTCCTTCTCTTGCCACCCCATGCAGCCGATGTGAAGGCGACCCGACATTGCTAGTGGCTGTTCATCTGCTCGAACAGCACCCCGCGCTCTTCGGCAGACGCGTTCATCGACTGGACCGAGAATCCGTACGTCACCTCACGTTTGCCCTCGCGAAGCTGCTCGAAGGCCGAGTCGACAAAATCCTCGAGCGGCACACCAAATGTGTGGAGGCCAACGCCGCCGAGGTCCGTATCGACCGCGGGAGGGATGATCTCGATGACCTCGACCGAGGTGTCCGCGAGCTGATGTCGCAACGACAGCGTGAACGACCGCATGGCCGCCTTCGTGGCGCAATAGACGGGCACGGCCGTGCGGGGCACGAATGCGAGTCCGGACGTCACGTTGAGGATCGCGGCGTTCGGTCGTTTGGCGAGCCGCGGCGCGAACAGAGTCGACAGATGGATGGGCGCCTCGAGATTCGTCGCGATCTCTTTATGCATCGCCGGCCAACCCGGATTCTCAGCCAGCTGCAGCCGGTTCTGTATGCCCGCGTTGTTGATGAGGACGTCGAGTTCGGGGAACTCGCTGAAAACCCATTCGGTCAGTTCGACGCGGTGTTCCGCATCGGCCACGTCGCAGACGTGCGTCCGTAGCGCGCGATGTTTCCCGTGTGCTTCCTCGAGCTTGTCGGCTCGGCGCCCGCAGAGGATGACCGTATTGCCGGCCCCGAGAAACCGCTCCGCGAGCGCGAAACCGATGCCGCTTGCGCCGCCGGTGACGAGTATGGTGTGTCCGCTGATATCCATTCCGCTGGATACACCTTCGCGTCGCCGCCCCACCTTCAGAATCGGTAGACCTGTCCCGGCGACTTCGAAGAACGGAAGCGCGGGCGCGTGCGAGAAAACGGTGGCGCGTTAGCTCGGCAAACAGCGGGTTGAGCCTCGCATTCCGAAGCCACGCTCGAACTTGACATGTCCGCGGCATTGAAACGCTACCATGCCGTCTGATAAACTATAGCCTCATGAGCCGACTCGAGTTCTGGTTCGACTTCGCGAGCACGTACTCGTATGTCGCCGCGATGCGCATCGACGATCTGTGCCGAGACGCGGGCGTCGCGCTCGAATGGGTGCCGTTTCTTCTCGGCCCGATCTTCCAGCTTCAAGGGTGGAACGACTCGCCGTTCAATCTCAACGAGCGGCGCGGCGCCTACATGTGGCGTGACCTCGAACGCTTGACGGCGAAATTCGGCCTGCGTTGGAAACGCCCGACGATATTTCCGCGTGCGTCGACGCTTGCCGCACGCGTCGCATCTTCGGTCACCGACGAGGTGTGGTGCGGCGACTTCGTCCGCGCTGTCTACGTGGCGAATTTCGGCGACGACCTCGATATCAGCGACGAGCGGGTCATCGTCGGAGTGCTCGACGGGCTTGGGCGCGACGGCAGCTCGATCGTCAAACGAGCGCTCGAGCCCGAGCGGCGCGGCCTGCTCCGCGTGAACACAGAGCGCGCGATCGAACTCGGTATCTTCGGCGCGCCGAACTGCATCGTCGGCCGCGAACTGTTCTGGGGAGAAGAAGCGCTCGACGACGCGATCGCGTGGTCGCAAAAGGAGAGTTGATAGTGCGTCATGGCGTGCTAGCGGCGTCGCTCTTGTTCTTGACCGCATGCGGTCCGGCATACGCCGGCGACGCGACGACGTTTCGCGGCGATTCCGCGCATTCAGGCGTCTACCAGGGCACCGGAGTCACCAAGCTCGCCGGCGTCAAGTGGACGTTCCACACGCACGGCTACGTCAACTCGAGCCCCGCCGTGTCGAACGGCGTCGTTTACGTCGGAAGCACGGACGGGAATGTCTATGCCGTCAGCGCCGATACGGGCACGTTGCGCTGGAAGTTCGCGACGGGCAGCCGCGTCGTCTCATCACCGGCGGTGACGAACGATGGCGTCTACCTGCTGAGCTATGACGGCTTTTTCTACGCGCTCGACAATGCGAACGGCAAGGTGCGGTGGAAGTTCAAGACGGGCGGCGAGCACCGCTTCGAAGCGCCGCATCTCCACGGCACGCTGCCCGTGAACGAGATCATGCCGGACCCGTTCGACATGTACCTATCGTCGCCGGTCGTCACCGACGGCCTCGTCTACTTCGGAAGCAGCGATGGGAACGTCTACGCGCTTGACGCGGCGAGCGGGGCGCTGAGCTGGAAGTTCAAGACCGGCGACGTCGTCCACGCCTCACCGGCGATCGCGGGCGGCACGCTGTACGTCGGCAGCTGGGATAGCTATTTCTACGCGCTCGATGCGAAGAGCGGGAAGGTTCGTTGGCGTTTCAAGACCGGCGCGGACCCGGTCATCCACAACCAAGTGGGGATACAATCATCCGCGTCGGTCGGTCGAGGCATGGTCTACTTCGGCTGCCGCGATTCGCACCTGTATGCGCTCGACGCTGCGACCGGCGCTCTTCGCTGGTCGATCCCGACGCACGGGTCGTGGGTGATCTCGTCGCCGGCGATCGACGGCGCACACGTCTATTTCGCGACGTCTGATAGCGGCCTGTTCTATTCAGTCGACGCGCGCACGGGCAAGGTCGGTTTCTCGCTCGACTTCAAGCAATGGCCGATGTTCTCGTCGCCGGCGATCGCGGGCCATATGGCATATATCGGTTCGCACGACGGCAAGCTGATCGCGATCGACGTCGACCGCGGGGCAGTCGCCTGGACGTTCCGCACCGATGGGCAGAAGAAGAGCGGGGCGACGTATACGAACGCCGACGGCACGCCGAACTACGAGGCAGCGTATCCCGGTACTTTCTACGACGACCTCATCGTCGGATATTCGCGGCTCATGACCGTCGGCGCCATCATCTCATCGCCGGTCGTCGACGGCGATTCGCTCTATTTCGGGAGCACGGACGGGAATCTGTACGCGCTTCAGGTCCGACAGGACGGATAGAACGATGCACGTCGTGATGAATATCCACAAGCCGCTTCCTGGTAAGGGCGAAGCTCTCAAGGCCTCGATGCGCCGGTACGGAGCCGCGGTGCGAACGCAGCCCGGCCTCATCGATGTCTACGCGATCGAAGCGACCGACGGAGCGCTTATCGGGCTAGCGATGTGGGAATCAAAAGAGGCGTGCGATGCGGGTCGCCTGGCGGGCCGCGCCGCAGTCGAAGACGATCCTTTCGATGAGTGGGAATCGGAACCGGTCATCGGTTTCGAAGGTGAAGCGCGGTAAGCGCGCCGTCGATCAAGAAGAGAGAGGCGAATCGAATCGTTCGATCGCCTCTTTTGTACGTCTAGGCCGCGGCGGTCGAGCTAACGCTCGACCGCTACAGCTACACGCGACTAGAAGGCGCCGGTGCCGTTCGGCGAGCCGAGTCCGGTCGGCCCGTCCCAACCGCTGCGAGCGTTGCAGAGATCGGTTCCGCAGCCGCCGTTGCTTCCGGACGTGACGTCGTTGAGCGAGCCGGTGTGTGCGTACGGATACGACGGACCCGTGCTGCCCGGGTTGCCCGCGAGCGCATACACCGACGCGACGATCGGCGACGCGACGCTCGTTCCGCCGAACACGAGCCATCCGCTGCCGCCATCGGTATCGTAGACGGCGACACCCGTGTTAGGATCGGCGACGGCCGACACGTCCGCGTACGCTCGGCGCGCACAGACGCTCGTGATGTTCGATATCGTCGATTGCCAGCTCGGCTGCGCGACGATGCCGCTGCAGCCGCTGCCGGCTCCGCTCCATGCGGTTTCGGAGCGGGGGCTCGTGCTTTGCAAGCTCGTGCCGCCGATCGCTGCGACGCTCGTCAGGTCCGCCGGGAATTGCGCCGTCGGACTGAATCCACTGTCGCCAGTGCTCGCGGTGATCGTGACGCCCGCGTGGTTGTAGTTGGGGCCGTACGTGGCGACGATGGCCGAGCTTTCCGATCCGCCGTAGCTATTGCTCACGACGTTCGCGCCGAGCGATACGGCCGTGTTCTCAGAGGTGGCGAGATCGGCGAAGCTGTTCGTCGTGCCCTCGACGAGCAGGATGTGGCAGTTCGGGCAGACGGCCGACGCCATGTCGAGATCGAGCGAGATCTCTTGGGCCCACCCGGTGTTGTTCGCCGGATAGTTGCCTTGGACGCCGCTCTCATTGACTTTGCGGAAGCAACCGTTCGCGGTCGTGCATGCGGCCAAACCGAACGTCGAGCGATACGTCGCCAGGTCAGACTCGGCCGTCGGATCATCGAACGCGTCGACGATGCCGACCGTCTCCCCGGATCCGCCGGTCGACGATGGCAAATTGTACGCGGTCTGGAGATCGCACGGTTGATAGCCGCTGATCGACTGCACCGGACAGTTGCCGCTCGAAGGTGACGGCGAGGGCGACGGCGGCGGCGATGGTGACGGCGATGCCGACGGAGTTGGCGTCGGCGAAGGATTCGGCGTCGGACTCGGACTCGGCCGCGGCGTATGATGACGGTCCGGCGTCACACCGAAGTCCGGACCGACAGCCGACACGGTTCCGATGTCCGTGCGCCGGATCGCGTGACAGCGCGCGAAGCCTGGGCCGACCGCGCGGCACACCGCCGCGGCGGTGCCGGGGAATATCCGGGAACCGTGCTCGATCGGTCCGGCGCCGCCTGACCCGAAGCCGGGGATCGCGTTTGAATTGCCAGTGCAGGCGGCACTGATGAATGCGACGATGACGCCCGCGCCCATCGCGAGGAAACGCATTGCCCTGCTCATGCCCAACCTCATTTCATGTGCGGAAACGGAAGCGAAAGAATAAGCTTGCTTCGTTTCGCGCAGCCATGAGCGGCTTCCTCACGCCGAACGCTCGCTTGGAGTACTGCCTAGTGCTCCGACCAAGTCCACGACATGATGCGCCAGCCGACGGACGACTTGCCGAGGACGAGCGTGAAGACCGAGGCGGGCTCGACGCCGGGCTTTCCGCTTTGAAGCCAATTGAACTTGACCGGCACGACGACGTAGGCGCGATCACCGTCGATCATGAGCTGCCAAGGTTTTCCCATCGTGACGGTGCCGTTCGTGATATGGTTCTCTCGCGCGTTGTTCTGATATGCCTTACCCCAGTCCGCACACGCCGTCGCTCCGGTCCAGATGTGCGGGGCGAACTCGTCGACGACCGTCGCCGGCGACGCGCACGCTTTCGCGGCTGCCGTGAAGTCTGCGCGATTGTAGCCGTCGACGAACTGATTCACGGTCGCCATCACGGCCGACTGATCGGATGCGTGCGCCGAAGTCGGTGCAGCGACGATGGTCAACATCGCGGCGACCGCCGGTACCGCGAAACGCCTGTAGTCCATACGAACCTCCGATGTACGTGTGCAGAGCGGCGATGCAAAACCGCTCGGCGTGGTTGTCGAGCGGCTTCGATTCGCTATTCGTCCGGTCTTTCAGGTCAGGGCGTCAACGAGAACACCGTGCCGCATCCGAAGCCAGACGAACATGCAGGCCTGCCGCCGAACTGCGTCGCGCCGTAGAGGTTGCCATCGGGCCCGAATATCAGCTCGCCGTAAGGAACATAACCATCGGCGCCGTGGAGAAATGTGTGGAGCACGGTCTCGTTCCACACGCCTGAGCCTCCAGGCTTCGTCAACGCAAAAGCGACGCCGCAGCCCGATCCCGTGCATCCGTTGCCGATCCCCCAGATCTGCGTCGTACCGAACACCATGCCGCTCGCGCCGACGATGACGCCTGCTAGGGGAGTTCCGCCATCCCCGAGACCTTTGAATCCGTAGAGGATCGTGTGACCCCACACTCCGTTGGCGCCCTGGTGGAGACGGAACACCGTGCCGCACCCGGTGCCGTAGCAGCCTTGAATGCCGCCCGAACTCGTCGTGCCGAAGAGATCGCCGCGCGAATCGAACGACACGCCGGCAGTCGGGTCGAAGCCGTCGGACTGGCTCTTGAACGAGTAGATGTCTCGATACGTCCACTTCCCGCCCTGCGTCGGCGGCAACAGCTCGAAGACCGAGCCGAGATGAAAGTCGCCGTCTTCGTACGACGTGCCGTAGACGTTACCGGCGCCGTCGAGCGCTACGCCGCCGCCTGTTCCGCCGGACGCCTCGAAGCCGCTGCCATGCGCGGGAAAACTGTGGAGGATCGTCTCAGCCCAAACGCCGCCGGTTTTCGTCAGCTCGAAGACGGTGCCGCAACCGCCTTCACAACCACCGGTGCCGCCGGACGCGGTCGTGCCGAAGAGATGCGCCCCTTGAGCGTCGATTGTGACGTCAGCGCGCGGATTGATACCGTCGCGTCCGTCATCTTGAAAATCGTGGATGATCTGGTAACGCCAACGAGCGCCTTGTCGCGTCGGAGGCGAGAGTTCGAAAACGAGACCGCACGATCCGCACGTGCCGCCAAGCCATGCCGTGCCGAACAGGTTGCCATTCTGGTCGATCGCGAGTCCGCCCCACGGAGAAAGGCCGCTCGCGATGCTGTGATATGAGAACCGGTGGATGATCGTCTCGCTCCACGTACCGCCCGGCAAAGCAGGCGGCGACATCGCGAAGACGACGCCGGCGCCCCCTGACGAATTGCCGCCCCAAAACGTCGTGCCGTAGATATTGCCGGCTCTGTCGAAGACAACGCCGCTCCTCGGTTCAAAGCCGTCGAATCCGGCTTGGAACTTGCGAAGGACGGTTTCCTGAGACTGCGCATGCGGGAAGGAGAAAAACGTCGTGAACGCAGCGATGACCGCGAGCAGAGCACTATGCATGGCGAAGCCCTCCGGTCAGGCATTGTATCATACCAATTTGATAACCGGCTGAAAAAGGGCTTCATACGTTCTGGCCGTAGGTGGCGCCATGTTCCTTAAAGATGCACCGGCGGCCGATGACGCCCGTTCCTGGCTCGACGAGAGCGCCGCTGCCGACGGCTATTTGGCGAACCATACTAGACTATGGGCGTGGCGCCCGGATATGGACCGGGACTTCCTCGGGCTTCGGGAACGACTGCTCGCGACGACGTCGCTGAACGGACGCGAGCGAGCGCTTATCGTCAGCGCAGCAGTAAGCGAGCTAGGCGATTCCTATTGCTCGATCGCGTGGGGCACGAAGCTCGCTTCGCTCACCAGCGACAGAGATGCCGCGCTTGTCATAGCGGACCGCGATCCTGAATCGTTGACGACGCGTGAGAAAGCTCTTACAAAGTGGGTACGCGTGACGGTGCGCGATCCTAACTCGACGACGAAAGCAGATGTCGAAGAGCTCCGCTCGGCCGGTCTTAACGATCGCGAGATCTTCGAGGCAACGCTGCTCGCTGCGTACCGCCTCGCATTTTCCACGGTCAACGACGCGCTCGGATGTACCCCGGACCGCGAACTGTACGACGCCGCGCCGCCTGAGCTGAGGAGCGCCGTCACGTTCGGCCGCGGGGTACACCCATAGAGAGCGCATTCTACCAGACTACCTGGGCGTAGGGTTTGCAGCCATCGCTCGGCGAGCTCCAGGTCTCGGACGAACCTGAGATCTCGATCGTGGTCGCTATATCGTCTGGGTAGTATCGCGACGGGCACGTCGCCGGGGTCGTTTGCAGCCCGTGCAATGCGCTGCTGCTGAGGACCGCCGTGAGCGCGAAGATCGGTAACCATGTGCTCATCTGTGTTTACCTCCTGTCTTTCTTACACAGCGAGTACACCGCAGCAGACGTGAAGGTTCAAAAGAGATCTCGAATCGCGCATCACACTGAGAGCACACGACGAAAAAAGGACCTCGCGGTCCTTTTTTCATCTCGGGAAACTTAAAGGCTTCGGTTCGGCTCCGTGAGGGCGCCTAGTACGAACCGTGCGGGCTCGTCGCGACGCCGAACGCCGACGTGATGGTGTTCGTGATCGAGTTGAAGTGCGTGCCGCTCGGATAGCGGACCTCGTTGACGGCAGTGAACGGCTGAGTTATCCAAAGCCGATCGCCGCTCGCTGTCAGCGCGAGGTCGAACGCGAGCGAGAAGCCGGTGATCTGCTTCGACGGTTTGGTCTGGCCCGGCGGAAAGACATCGACGCCCGGGATGAATTGATCGACGACTAAGAGATCCTGGTTCGAGTCGATCGTGGCGCCGCCCGCATTTCCGATGTGGATGCCAAGATTGGTTCCGGTCGAGGATCCAGGCGCGAACTCGAGCACTTCGCCATCGTTGAACGTGTTGTCGTTATAGGCGAGGAATAGATCGTTGTTCTTGTCGAGCGCGAGGCCCTCGGGACCGCCGTTGATGTCGATGATCTGCGATGGCGAAGAATGGTGGGGCGCATACTCGACGAGTCGCCCATTCGTACCCGAGTCCCAATCGGAGACATACACCGAGCCATCGAGTCCGACGACGACGTCGATCGCCGAACCTGCTCCCGTGAGCGTCCGGAACGGCGTTATCTGCCCTCGATGATAGACTGTCACCGTGCCGCCGCCGAAATTACAGACGTACAGATTTCCATTTGCATCGACAAACAGCCCATTCGGCGCCGCGACGCCGCTCGTGATCGCTCCGACCGGGGACTGATTCTGTCCGAGCTGCGGGAAGATGTATACGGTCTGACCGCCCTCATCCGATACATAGATGATATGCTGGGGCAGCGAGGCGCTGATCCAACCTGGTCCAGGATTCGCTCGCCAGACGAGTTCGCGATTGCGCTCGCTTGGTGCGAGGAAGTCCAGACGATGACTGAGTGACGCGCCTTGAGTCGGTTGCGCGGGAGGCGCCGCGAATTGCGGGCCCGCAAGCGAACAGCCGGCGAGCAATACAATGGCAGTCGCCGTGACAATTTTCCAAGCCTGTGTCGTGGGAGCCATTTGCCGTCCCTCCTCAAGAATGGCAAGTGCGAAGAGCGACGGCCGGCGAAGCTCTTCAAGGGGCGCTCGGCTTCGGGAATCGAAGCGAGCGGTCCTTACGTCGCCGCTTCAAACCTCGGCATCATATGACGAGAGTGTTTAATGTGGATTTCAGCTCGACTCGGATGTTCACCGCGCTTTTCATGACGGGCGCCATGCTTGCTTGGGCGACTCCCGTCCGAGCGGCCGGCGATCTCATCATCTATCCATGCGCCGGCAGCGCGACGCCGAGCGACGTCGTGCCTCACGGCCCAGGCCTGATCCTCATGGGCGGCGGCAACACTGTCGATCCCGCCTTCGAATGGATGCACGACACCATCGTTGGATCGCATTGGAAGCGCGGAGGCGACGTCATCGTGCTCACCGCGTCCGAGGGCGATGAATACACCGACTACATCATGAAAATCGCGCCGTTCAACTCGGTGCGCTCGATTCAGATCGGTCCGAACGCGACGCCGGCCGATCTCAAGCGGGCGGCTTCGTATGTCGACGCAGCGCAAGGCGTGTTCTTCTCAGGCGGCGATCAGGCGCACTACGTCAAGTGGAAGGGGTCGGCGTTGATCGCCGCGGTGCAGCGTGTCTACGACCGCGGGGGCGTCGTCGGCGGCACGAGCGCCGGCCTAGCCATTCTCGGCGAGTACGCATTCGATGCTATCGCTGAGGACAAGATCGGTCCGGACGTCAACGTCACGACGACGAACGCCATGGCAGACCCGAGCGAACCGATCATCAGCTTCACGCACGATCTGTTCGAATTTCCGCCGATGCGCGGTATCCTGACCGAGACCCACCTCGTCACGCGCGATCGTCTCGGCCGTCTTATCGTCTTTCTAGCGCGTCTGAGCTCGGACTCGAAGACGCCGCTGCTCGGCGTCGGATTGAACGAGCATAGCGCTCTCGTCGTCGATCGCAACGGCGTCGGCACGCTCATGCTCGAGCATCACACCGGAGAAGCACTGCTGGTCCGGCTCACAAAACCGACGCCGATCAAGCCTGGTACTCCGTTCACCGCGCACAAGGTGCTGATCACAGTGCTCGATCGCGATGGCGATCAGGTCGACTTTCGGACCTGGCATGCGGACGCGCGAAGCTTCTTCATCGATGTCGACGGTTCAAAGCGGCCGTACTACACGCCAAGCGATCCATACACGACTCCTACGAGTTCCGATCGAGATTGAAGGTACGAATATGACTTGGGAAGGCATCAGCGGCGCAGCCACGGTCGCCACGACCCTCATCATCGCGGCGACGGCGATCGCGGCGATCGGTAAATAGGCTAGCGCCCTTCGCACGTAGCCGGACGTCAGGGCTTCACTGGCTTTTCAGCGCCGTGATGTATGTTCCCATTTTACCCGGTCGTTCAGGAGGTTCAGGATGTCTCAGTACCCACTTAGGGGCATTGCGCTGGTTGTTCTTGCAGCTTTGGTCATATCGACGCTCAAGGCGCCGGCCCAAGCGTCGCCCATTTCGTCATCCAGACACGGCGCTGTCCTCGCCGACAACTCCACCACTCGCTCACCCGCATTCATGACGCGCGCTGGAGCCGACGCGAGAACCCCAGCCCTCTTTGTATCCGACGATGAAACCAACGCCGTGTACATCTTGAATCCCGACAACATCAATGGCGCCCCGTTGGGCAAGATCACCGACAGTATTAACACCCCGACAACGCTGTACGTCGACGGAAGCGGCGTGCTGTACGTGAACAACACCTTGAACAACAGGAACTATGCTGCGTTGTATCAGCCCGGCTCGGTCCATCCCTCGCGAATCATCCGGTTCGCCAACACGCTCGGCGGGATCGTGACCGTCGCCCTGGATCGATCGGTGGTTATCGAATCGCAGCAAAGCCAGCTATTCTCGTCGGCCGTGCTCCATATTTTCGACAAAGGAAGCAGCACGGAGACGCGCAAGGTTACCATCTCGCTCAATGGCAATGATTTCGTCCGCGTTCGTGGCGCCGCATTTGACGCCGCTGGCAATCTGTTTCTTTCGGTCGCTAGGTATCCGACGCCAGGTGGAATGTTCGAAGTTCCCGCCGGTTCGACGCAGGCGGTTCAAGTTGCTACCGACCCTGGTTTCGGCGAGGCATTTGACGCCGCCGGCAACCTTTACGTAAGCTTCGGGAGTGCGATCGTCGAATTCGATCACGAAACACAGCATGTCACGCGGCTCATCACGGATGGCCTCATCGACGTGCTCCAAAGCGCGGTGACACCAGACGGCCGTATTTTCGCCCCGAGCGTGGAAACGTTTGACTTCAGCCGTAACCAAGACATCCCAGGCAACCTCATCGAGTACGGATCGCAGAGCATTCATCCGAGGCAATTGACAACGAATCTGGTCGATCCTCAGGGCGCAGCGTTCAGACCATAAGCCCACGGCTGCGCCACCAATGAAGCGGTCGGCGTTTTGCCGACCGCTTTCGTGCGCGGCGCCGAGCTTAGTGGAGCCAGGGGACCCTCGACAACCGCAAGAAGCGTAACAACAATATACACGGCGTCGGGCCGTAGCGAAGCCTGGTTATCGCGCCTGTCTGGGGGGCAGGAGATCGCTGGTTCGAATCCAGTCGGCCCGAATCGCATTACACCGGACACCGCAAGATATTTGCGGTGTTCTTGTTCCTCTCACTGAACAGTGACTTTGACTGCGACGCTGTTGCCTGCACCATCGGCGATCGTCACTTTGCACGTGCCGACTCCCACGGACGTCACCTTGAAAACGTTGGCCATCCCGCCTTGGGCAACGGTCGCAATTGCCGTGTTCGACGACGTCGCTGTCCACGCAGAGACCCCGTTTTCGGCCACCGTGACATTCTTGGTAAGGCCGGTACTTGTAAACGTAAGCGACTTCGGCGTGACTGTCATCGGGTTGAAGACGAGCACGTCGACGTGCCCGCCGACCGTATCGACCCAGACGTTGCCATCGGGCCCGGCTGAGAGCGCGTCAGGCCTCTCCCCGCTCACGAGTGGGGGGTTGAACGACGTAATCGTCTGCGTCGCCGTGTTGACCCGAAAGACAACATCGCTCGATCCGCTTGCGAACCACGGCTCGCCATCGGGTCCACGCGCGCCGAACTGTTCTGTCTCGTTAGAATTGAAGGCTCCGCCGCCCGTGAACATGTTCACGGTGCCGTTCGGCTTCACGCGCCCGATCATGCCGGAAAGTTGAAGGCACGCGAACCAGACATTCCCATCCTTTGCCTCGACCACAGCGGCCGGTGCGCAGCCTGCCTGAACGGCGAACGGAGTGATATGTCCAGTCGTCGGGTTCACTTTACCGATGTAGTTAAGACCGGAATGAGCGAACCACACGTTGCCATCCGAGCCCGTCGTGACGCCACCGCAGCAATTCACCGATGACGAGTCCGGATAGGCGAACTCGGTAATGACCCCCACGGGTGTGATTTTCGCGATGTGTGACCCTTCGACGAACCACACGTTGCCATCGGGCCCGATGCCGTCGGAGCCGAGCTGCGTCGTGTCGCTGCTCGGAATTGTGAACGTCTTCAAAGCGCCCTTGGTCGTCACTTGCGTTACGTGCGTCGATTCACTGAGGACGTAGAACTTGCCATCAGAACCGACGGCCATCGCGACGCCGCTCACACCGATCGGAAACACCTTTACCGCGCCCGACATAGAGATCCGGACGAGCGAATCCGAGTTCTCTTCGAGGAACCATAGATTGTGGTCGACGCCAGTGACTATCGGCCCGAAGTTAAACCCCGGCGTGTTCGGACCGAACTGTACCCACTGGGCGCCGCCGCCTTTTTGGAGAACGAACGGTACGAGCGCGGGAGACAGCGCCGTGTGCGCACCTTCGGAGGAGCAACTCGCCAGAGCCACACAAGCCACAAATAACACGAATATCCGACGGACCATAACGCGCCCTCCCTCGTGCCTGGAGCATTCGCGCCGGTTTCTCGGCGGCCTTGGGGACAATGGTCATGGGGACGCGGATCGAGGTCGTCGTCGCGAGGCGGCAACATATATGAAGAGCTTCGCGTGGAGGCGCACCCGCGGGCGGCTGCGACCTTCGCTACCGACTTCCGGTTACGCGTGCGTGTTTGAGCCCTTCGGGCGCGTGGCTCGGCGAAAGACGTGACGAGACGCTGCGATAGCGATGACGCATCGCGTCGCCGAGAAGCGAGGAGATCCGGAACAGCCCGTCACCCGAGAGCCGCAGCGCCATCCACGGTGTACTTTCGTGCCGTTGCACCAACAAGTACGTTTGCGCGCCCACCGCGTACACAGCAAATTGCTCGGACTCGGCGATCTTTTCCAGATCCTCGACGGCCGATGGTTCGATCTGTTCGATGAAGTCCACGATACGGGTCTTCCTAATTCTCTAGCGAGAAATGAGACAGGCCGGTAGACGGCCTGTTACTCAAGTGCGGCGCCGGTGCGAGTATGTTCAGTGTCTGGTCGCCTGCGCGACCGTCCCAGAGCTCAACAGCGCGACGGATTGCCGGACCTCGGTGACGACCACGGATCCCTGGCGTAAGGACACGTTCGTCTTCTTGTTGTTGGCGAAGAGAGCACCGGCGATGAGTCCCGCCGGGCCGCCCAGGCTCGACTTGAAGATCGTCTTGCCGATCATGTTGCCGACGATCATACCGCCGAGCGCGGTGACGGCGACGTTCGTCATGTTGTTATGGCGCTGCGTCTCTTGCGATTGGACGAACATCGAGACGTTGGCGTGGCGCCCGTTGGTCAACATGATGCGGTCGATGTTGAAGGCGAGGACAGGACTGCGGCCTTGGCCGGCGGTCGTGACGCTCGTGACGTGTCCAAACAACTGCGCATTGGTGTAGACGCCGTTGTTGCTTGGGTACGGCGTCAGGACGGTCATCGAGAACTTGTCGCCGACGTGCGCGCTGCCGGAATCGATAGTCGAATTCATCTTCGACGTGACCATGTTCCCGGCGCTCAGCTCGACAGGATTGGAATTCGCCGATGCGGCGAGCGGCAGGATGAGCGCGACCGCGACGGCGGTCGACGCGATCGTGAGATAGAGGGGCTTCATGGGGCTCCTTAGATAGCGGTTCCGAAGTGGTTTTTACCGCTCTTCTCTCGTTATGTTATCGCGAGCGTTGACCTTTACGCTTCGGCATGGCGAGACTGTTATCAGGTAATATCAACGCGACTCTGTTTCAGTCGCTGCGACGAGATCCGATAGCTTCGCGAGCGCCGCGTTGCGGTCGTCCGCGTCGAACCCGGCGAGCGCGTCAGCCGGCGTCGGATATACGCCGAAGACTCGCGCCAATGCGGTCAATTTGATGTATCGGAGCGCTTTTGGATTCTCGATGACAAGACGCACCGAGCCGCCGATCTCGCCGATCTTGCGATGGATCACGATTACCGTACGAATCGTTCGCGCGTCGACCTCATGGACCGCTCGAAGGTCGATGATATGATGCGGCTCGTCGCGTTCGATGTGCGCTTTGATCGCCTCGATGAGCGCTTCGCCGGCGGTTTCGTCGAGATGACCGGTTGGAGTGGTGACGATGGGCGGGGCAAGAGACTTGACCATTCGGTGGGATCCTTTTGGCGTGCGTGCGTCCGAACGGAAGCACTTCGACAGCGGCCGCGTTAGGCCTGTGTTGATGGTGGGTGACGACGCCTTCGTCATAGTTGCCTGATAGCAATGAGCGCTTTGGCCGCAAACAAGGACCGCCTACCGCATTCCCAAAGAAAGAAGACGTGCGGCACCCTGCCCGCCTTTAAGTGAGGATCATCTGTCAGCGCATCAAATGAAGCATCAAAACGACCGCGCGGAGCGTGACGAGCTTGTGACGCAAAATCTTGGACTCGTTCGCAACATCGCGAATCGGTTCGCGAATCGCGGCGAGTGCACAGAGGACTTGCGGCAAGTCGGCTATATCGGCCTACTCAAGGCTGCGGATCGCTTTGACCGAAGACATGGTGTGGCATTCGCAACGTACGGCTACGTGAAGATCATCGGCGAAATCCGGCGTTACTTTCGCGATAAGTGCTGGTCGATAAGGATTCCGCGCAAGGTGCAAGACTTGTTGCGATCGAGCGACGTACCAGGACCCTACCGGCCACTTTCCCTCGACGCCTCCTTGAGCGACGGCGGTAAGCCTTTGACCTTGCTCGATGTTCTCGGAAACGTTGACCACGGGATCGAGGAGGCAGAGTCGCGGATCGACATTTCCGCCGCATGCACGTGGCTGAGCCAGCACGAGCGGTCGATCTTGCGGTTGAGGTTTTTTGACGAGCTGACTCAAAAGGCTATCGGTCGCGCGCTCGGCAGATCTCAGATGTACGTTTCGAGGTTGGAGAAAAGAGCGCTGAGCAAACTACGCGATCGTCAAAACAGAGCTATCTCAAGCGATTGGCGGTCGGCAGCTCAGGCTTGAGTACTTCGACCGAAAATGCGACCAGCTATTGGCCGCCTTCGTCGAACCAACCGCCCAGAGCGTCCTTTTCATTTACACTCGATTCGTGTGGCCGAGCCGGTTTCGAAAGAGTTGCGGCGAGTTCCCGGCGGATCAACGCCACCGTTTCCGAAAAGCGTGGTCTACGCGATGAAATTTTTCCCATCTTGATCGCTTCGCGCTGACGCGCCCGAACGCCCGTACGGAAAATGTTTAAGTTCCGTCGGACGGAGGCGACGTAGCATCTACTACGTCGGAATAGGTCACCGCAGAAGGCAAAGCGATCACTTGGCGAAGGTCTACGGACTTGCGCGAATTCTCAGTCCGTCACGAGTCGTGGAGACCCAAGCTTTGGCGACCGATATCAGACCGAACATCCTCGGCGTCCGATCAAATCCTTCGGCAGAAAAATTCCCTACGAGCGAGCGTGTGCGCTTTAGCGCCGTCAATGTCCCCGCAGCGTGCTGCGGTCTCACGGGCGGCGACTGGTACGATGTCATTCCGATAAGCGATCGGCGACTTGTTGTCTCGATCGGCGACGTCGCGGGCCATAACGTAGAGTCGGCCGTCGTCATGACTCGCGTGAAGCGATCGATCAGAACGCTCGCCAAGGAGGTCGCGAGTCCGCGGCTTCTCCTGCACCGTCTCAACGCGACATTGTGCGAAGATGCTTTCCGCGGCTTTGTAACGACGTTCTTGGGCTACCTCGATCTTGAGGCGCGCACGCTGACGTACTCCAACGCCGGTCATCCTCCCCCGATCGTCCGCCGCAGCGACGGAACGGTGACGATGTTCGATACCGGCGACGCTCCGCTGGGATTGAAAAGTTCAGACCTTAGGGTCGAAAGCACGATCGCACTCGATTCCGGATCGCTGCTCGTTCTCTACACCGACGGCCTCACAGAGGTCCGGCGAAATGTTATTCTTGGCGAGCGAATGGTATGTGAAGCCGTCCAGTCAGGCGTTGTCGCGCACGCCGATGATCCCGCGGATGCGTTGCGGCAGCGCGTGGTACCGCACGGCTCTCATGACGATGTGGCTATCCTCACCGTCATGCTGATGTAGCGCCTCGGGCGTAGTCACCCTCGGACGCCTACTTTCTGCGAAGTGTCGCGCCGAGCTCTCGCAGGATCACTCCGAGCATCGCATCGTCGCCGCGTGCAAAGAACATGGTGAGCGCGACCTCGACGATGGAGCTCTCGCTCAGTCTATGCGCATACGCTAAGCTTCTTAGACGCTCGGAGATGTCGTGACCGACGTTGACTGAAAGTTTGTTCCGGGCCGAGACATCCGGCGCAGCCTGTGTCTCAAAACCCGCCGTGTGGTCGGTGTGCAGTGCTTCTTGGCCCGCCAGCTTCGTTTCAAGTTCGGTTGGAGGGCCGACTGCTTTCTTCAGGCATACTTGCGGGTTACTTCTGGACTGCCGTGTAGGCTTCCCTGTTGAGCCGTTGAGCGGTGCCGCGCGAGGGGTTTCAGGACCGTCGGCGGCGCGGCGCTATATCGGCTCGGTCCATCAATCGTAGTACGTTGGCATCCGATCCCTTCTCGAAGAAAAGCCAAACGGCGCATTCGATGATCGAGCTCTCGCTCGTATTCTGTTCGTATGCGAGCTTACGAAGCCGTTTCGCCAAAAGCGAACTCATGGAGTGTGACAGTCGCACGACCGTAGTGTCTGCGGCCTGAACCGTGTCCACTGCGCTGGCGGGAAATCGAACTCTGCTCGCGGGTATCTTGCCGTTTCGGACGGTGCTGTTCCGACTTGCCATATTCTTACTCGATTTTCTTGAACGTGCGGGCGGTATCGGTACTAGCCTTCGATAGCTTCGCGACCAGGCCTTGGGAGGCGTCATCTTCGCTACTATTATCTGCAACTGTTATTATCTTGCGTTCGTCGGGGAACAGCTCGATGATTGCCGAAGTGTGACCGGTCTAGGCATAGCCTAGTCAAGGAAAGCGCTCAAGTGGATTATTCAAAAGCGCTCGACGATCTCGATCCCATCCTTCGCAGTCGTCTCCGCGCGGTTGCGCGCATCGCCGGCATGAGCGAGATAGAGGCGTTGAGAACGATCGTCGAGACGTCGCGTGGTAAAATCAACGGTGATACCGGGCTTGCGCCCGAAGACCCGCGATAGATCATGATGTCGGTTCGACTCGTCACCCTTACCGCGGTCGCAGTTATCTGCCTGTTCTCGAGCCAGTCGATTGCGCACGCCGCCCCTGTCTCAACCGCAGACCAGAACGTCGTCCTCAATCATCGGCTTGCGTTGATGGCCCTCGCGCCCGCTCCGTCCAGGATAGCCCGCGCGTCTGAGCTCGAAGATCTATTCTCGCGGACTGCTGCGGACGAGCACCGCAAACCGGATTGGTGGTCAAGCGTGACCTTCAAGGCTATCGCATCTCGCTTCATCTCGGCAGAACGCTTCCTGCACTTTCGGCAGGGCGGAGTCGACGCGAATTTCTGGGGCGTCATGAACCGGGGCGGCAGCCTTCGGATCAAGTACTCGGTTCGGCTGCGCTAAAAGGCTACCGAGCCCGACGGCCGAGTTAGAACAGCGGACGCATCTTGCGTCCGCTGTTTTTGGCTCACGCGAAGCGGATCTATCGACTCAGAAGCATGAGCGTGTTCTGCGCGTCGTCGACGAAGTAGAGGCCACCGCCGGGTCGCAACGCGAGCCCGAACAGCGCGCCGGCACCAGGCGGACTACCGCTGTTGTCGAGCAGCAGTTTGTTCATTTGCATTCCCTGCGGATTCGTCCGCACGAGGAAGCCGTCGTTGCCGTTGACCGTGAGGATGTCGCCGTTCGACGCCGTCGTAAGGCCGAGCGGATCGTTGAGCGCGCCGCCCATCGTGAGCGTCCGGCCGTTTCCGGACGAACCCATGCGAGACATCGGATTGGCGATGACGGCGATGCGATTGTTCACGCTGTCCGCGACGTACAGCGCACTGCCATCCGGCGAGAGGCCAAGCCCCGTCGGTCCGACGACGAGCGCCGCGGGATCGGTTCGCTCGGAAAACCCTGACCCGACGACCGTCATCGCGCGCACGTGCGGTTTGTCGTTCATCGACGTCTGGACGTCGAGGCGGACGATGGTTCCGCGATTGACGACCTTACCCTGACCCGCGACGGTTCCGTTGAGGACGTTGGAGACGAAAAGCGTCACATGGTCTCCCTGATCGACCGCGGCCATATCCCACGGCCCATTGATCGGACTGCCGGAGATCGTCTCGACGACCTCACCGCGACTGTCGAGTACGAGCACGCAGCCCGCATGCGCGGTGTTCGACATGCCGTTGCTCGTCGGCAAGCTGCCGACGAATACCCAGCCCGAACGCGTGACGGCGAGCGCGGTCGTCAGACCAATGCCACCGGGGCAATCGCCCGGCAAGCGGTGCGCGTTGATGTGCGCGAAGACGCGCAGGCCGCCGTTCGGCGAAATCTCGACGATCGTCGTTCCCGTGCCTTGCAAGTTTTGAGAATCGTTGAAGTTGCTGATGAGGACGTCACCCATCACGAGCGAGCCCATCGACATCGGCACGACCGCGGTGCCGTACGGATTGACGTCGCCGTTCGGCGGTACCGTCGAGCCGATCGTCGATATCCGATTCGAAAGATCGGAAGAAAGCGGCAGCGCCGGCACCGGCTGTGCGGCGAGCGCGATCTGCGCGGCGCCGATAACTGCAGCAGCAGTCGCGGCCGCTGCCAGAAAACGTTGTTTAGGCATCATGTTCATCTCACTGACTCCATGGAGCTTCCAAGAAGAAGGACGAGATAAGCTACCCACGGCTCCTGAAGAATCACTGAAAATCGCAAGGTCGCTCGTCAGGGACGCAAGAAAGCGGCGCGGATGGAAAGCGGCGGCGGTGCGCTGCGGCGCGAGCTGAACCCGACCGGCGCGATCTCGATCGTCGTCGGAACCGTCATCGGCACCGGCATCTTCCTAAAGTCTGCGGTCATGTCGCAGCTGCTCGGATCGTCCGAGTGGGTGCTCGCAGCGTGGGCCGCTGCGGGCCTGCTCTCCATCGCGGGCACGCTGACGTACGCCGAGCTCGGCGCGATGTTGCCGCATGCAGGCGGCCCGTACGTCTACTTGCGAGAGGCGTACGGCAAACTGCCCGCATTCCTATTCGGCTGGAAAGAGCTCTTATCGACGAAGGGCGCGAGCAACGCCGCCGTCGCGATCGGCATCGTCATCTTCCTCAACGCGCTCGTGCCGTGGAACGCGGTCTGGTTTCAGCACCCGATCAAGATCCTCGGCGAGACGATTCCCTGGCAGTTCGGCTCGCATCAGCTCGAGGCGATCGCGATCATTATCATCTTGTCAGTCGTCAACTCGTTCGGCGTGGCCGCGGGCGGTTGGACGCAGACGATTCTCACCGGCGCAAAGCTAATCGGCATCGCGTTCCTCATCATCGGCGCGTTCTTCGTGGCGCAAGGCGGATCGGTGTCGAACTTATTCGCGGCGCCGGCGAGCGGTCACGCGCCTGGAATACAGGCGTTCGGCGCAGCAATGATACAAGTGTTGTGGGCCTACTCCGGCTGGGGCGACCTCGCGCTTGCTGCGGGCGAAGTCCGGGCTCCGGGTCGCAACGTGCCGCTCGGGCTCATCGGCGGCATCCTCATCGTCATGACTGCATACCTCTTGACGAACGCCGCGTATGCATACGTGTTGCCGTTCAGCCAGATAGCGACCGCGAACTCCACCGCCTTCCCGGACGCCCCCGCCGTGGCAGCGAGGGCGGCGGCCGCGTTCATGCACGGCGGTGGGGCGCTCTTATCCATCCTGTTCGTCATCTCTGCGCTCGGCACGCTCAACGGCGGCATCCTCACCGGCTCTCGCATCCCGTTCGCGATGGCGCGCGACCGGCAGTTCCCCGAAGTTCTCGCGAAGGTAAACCCGAAGACGCGAACCCCAGTGACGAGCATCATCTTGCTCGCGATCTGGGCGTGCCTGCTCACCGTTTCGGGCTCGTTCGATCAGCTGACGACGCTTGTCATCTTTGTCGACATCACGATGGATATATTCGGGTCCGCCTCGATCTTCGTCTTGCGGCGGAAGATGCCGTCGGCCGACCGTCCGTATCGAACCCCGCTCTATCCGATCGTACCGCTTGCCTACCTTGCCACGCTCATCTGGCTGGTAGGCAACACCATCAAGACGACACCTCTCGAAGCACTCGGCGGGGTCGTCATCTTGCTGCTTGGTCTGCCCGTGTACTGGTACTACCGCAGCCGCCCAGCCCAGGGAGCGGTCCCTTCTCCGGCCAACTCCTAAGGACGAGGTGAACTCCTCGGAGAGGTAGGTGTCGCTATGTCGACACGTGCCGCTCGCGTTATCGCGGTCGCAATCATCGTCCTCATTTGTGCACTACCGCGAACACAAGCGCGAGCAAAGGGCGTCGACATGGATCCGCCGTCGGGTATAGTCCCGACGACTGCGACGTTGGAGCAAGTGCTCACAGCGCATGCGAAAGCCGTCGGAACGCGCGCTGATCCAAATGACGCGGTTATCGAGGACGAGACGTTCACCGCGAACGGTCTCAGCGGCACCAGTCACGACGTCTCCTATAAAGGCGACTACATAAGCACGACGACGACAGGGTCATTCGTCACGAGCGAGGGCACGGTTGATGGACGTTCCTGGTCCGAGGACGTCAACGGGCAAGTGGTCGACATCAAAGGGGTCCACGAACGCGGAGAGGTCGACGCTCGAGCGCTTGATGACGCGCTCATACATCCGGGCGAAAACGTGCAGCTGCTCGGCGAGGTCGCGAGCCCTATCTCGGCCTACGTCGTCGAGGTCAACCCACCTAGTGGGCGCCCCCAGTGGATATTCTTCGACAAGTCGACTGGCCTCATCGATCGCACCGAGACGGTCATGCCGACGAGCCGAATCGTCGAGTCGTTCGCGGACTACAAGACAAGCTATGGGCGGATGGTCGCGTGGTCGGGCCACTCGTCGGACGGCCACCCAGATAACGACACAGACTGGCATGTGACGTCGCTCCGCGTCCAGCCGTCGATCGCTCGCTCGCTCTTCGCCCGGCCGCACTGCCGGACGTTTGTCGAGATGCCGCCGGGACTCATCCGCGCGAAGCTGCCGGCCTACATCGCCGATGGGCGGATCGTGATCACGTTGACGATAGGCGGTCGAGGATACGACTTTCTTCTCGACTCAGGCGCGAGCGACATTACCGTCGATAATTCTGCCGCCAAACAAATGGGGTTGACGCTATACGGTAAGTCTCAGATCGTTGTCGGCGGCCAGGTCGATCAATCGCTAGCGATCATCCCTGAGGTCAATGTCGGCCTTCTGAGGCTTCACAATGTCGCGGTCGACGTGCTGCCATTCACCGAGTTGATCGGGCCGCATGTCAAGCTCGTCGGACTTGTCGGCTTTGATTTCATCGCAGGCATGGAGCTCAAGGTCGACTACGATAACAGCGTCGTGACGGCGTTCGCTCCCGGTCAGTACGCGCCCCCGGCTGGGACGTATGTGATCCCGGCGTTATTGGACGATGGCGTGCCGGTCGTCAGCGCCCAAGTGGGGTCAACGCTCGGTGAAAGCTTTATCGTCGACACGGGCGCGGACAAGGGCTATCTTTTTCCCCATTTCGCGGAGCTCCATCGGAAGGACGTCGCTGACGAGGGTCTCGGGCGTGTGCTGAACGAGCAGAGCGGCGGCGGGCTCTACTCCAGCACCATCGGTGGAGGCTTCCAACTCACACCGTCGGAGGTCTCGAGGTTCAGCATAGGTCAGGTGACGTTCCAGGATTGGATGATCTATACACTCGCCGGCGACTACGCACAGGAAGAAGAAGACTACGACGGCCTCATAGGTTACGATTTCCTGCGCTTTTTTAACGTGGTCTTCGACTATGCAGATTCGACTATCTATCTAGAACCGAACAGCACGTTCAGGAAGAACGCGAGATGAGCACCCGAGTTTCGGCGCAGTCGTCTGCTGTCGTGCGGTTGGTCGTCGCCATCGTGGTCACGATCTCGGGGATCATACATGTGGATGTGGCGCGGGCAAAGGGCGTCGACATGGGTCCGCCGTCGGGTATAGTCCCGACGACCGCGACGTTGGAGCAGGTGCTCACCGCGCACGACAAAGCGGTCGGCAAGTCGACGGTGCCCGCGAACGCGGCGCTCATCGAAGACGGAACGATCTCGATGAGTGGGATGGCCGGGACCTACCGTTCGCTCGACTATCGCGACGACTACATCAATACGACGACGCTCGGCCCGTTCGTCAGGCGCGATGGCGTCTTCAACGGCGATGTCTGGTCGCAGGACGAGAACGGTCAAGTCAGCCACGTCGAGGGCATCCACGAGCGAGCGATGATCGACGACTATACGCTCGACAACGCCCTCTCGGGCGGCAACAGCGACGTGAAGCTGCTCGGCGAAGTGAGCAAACCTATCTCTGCCTATGTCGTCGAAGTCAATCCGCCCGACGGCCGTCGAGAATGGATCTTCTTCGATAGGACGACGAATCTCATCGACCGGACGGAGATGCCTCAACCGACGGGGCGCTTCGTCGAGACGTACGCGAATTTCCAGACGCACAACGGCGTCACCGAGGCGTGGTCGAGCCATTTCAGCGACGGCCACAGCGAGAACGATGAAGACGACACGATCACGTCTATCACGACGTCGACGAATATCGATCCGTCGGACATCCAAACGCCGACAAGCCGCGCCCTCGTGCGATTTCCGGGCGGCGAGACGAGCGTCGATCTGCCCGTGATCATAGATAAAGGTCGCATCATCCTCCAAACTGTCGTCAACGGGATCCGCTACGACTTCCAGCTCGACTCGGGCGCCAGCAACATCGTCGTCGATAACAGCGCCGCGAAGCAGATGGGCCTGCAGCTGTACGGCCGACGTCAGCAAACCGCGGCGGGCAGATTCACCGCGTCACAAGCGGTCATCCCCGAGCTCGACATCGGTGACCTGACGATGAGCAACGTCGCCGTCGACGTCTTCCCGTTCAAAGACAAGACGTCGTCCGGCGATGCGATCGTCGGGCTCATCGGCTTCGACTTCATCGCCGGCTTGGAGCTGCAAGTCGACTACGGGCACAGCACGGTGACCGCGCTCTTGCCCGGCATGTACCAGCCGCCCTCGGACGCGTACGTCATTCCGGCCGCGCTCGATGACCAAGTACCGGTGATCGCCGTCCAGGTCGGGCAGACGATCGGCGAACATTTCATACTCGACACGGGTGCTACCAACGGCTTTCTCTTCCCGGATTTCGCCGCAAACCACAAACAAGACGTCGCCGACAGAGGGCTCGGCTCCGTCGTCGATTTCTATTACCCGCACGAGTACGCCGAAGGGGTCGGCGGCTACATCAAACTCAAACCGACGCAAGTCGCTGCGTTCACGGTCGGCGGCATCACGTTCAAGGATTGGCTCGTCAACATACTAGTCAACGACTACGCGCAGGAAGAGGAAGACTACGACGGACTCGTCGGCTACGACTTCCTACGCTACTTCACTGTCGTTTTCGACTACGCCGACTCGCAGATCTACCTCGAGCCGAGCGACGCGGCCCGCAAGCGGAAGATGTCGCAGCTATGAGACGGCTTAGTACGGCGACTGTTCGGGTGCGGGTGTCGATGAATCGACCGGCGGCGGCACGCGACCGTGTTGCGCACCCTGGAACGCGATCTGGTTCTGGCCCATGGTGATGAGCCCGACCATGTCAGCGATGCCGTCGATGTCGGCTTCCATCTTGCCGATGACCGTCGCGTCCGGCTTTGCGGCGGACTTGATCTGCAGCGTGAGGTGCGAACCGTCGCGCGAACCGTCGAGGACGTACGTCGTCTTACCGTCGACGTACCATGTGCCCGTGACCGTATTGCCGATCTCGCGCAGCACCATGCGCGAATACTCGATGCTCGCGTATCCCTGTTCGATGACATCCCAGTTGCCGTTCGGGATCTCTTCGAGCGGCATGTACGGCGTCGGAGCTGTCGTCGGCGACGGCTGCGGCGTCGCGGCCGCGGCGATGGCTATTCCGGCTTTCGGCGACTGCACGATCAAGCAGATCGCGAATAGCATAACGGACGCGCCGATGATCGCGACACTCGACAGAGGCTTCGTGTTCAACGTATTTCCCTCACGCGTGGGCGTCTTTTCACCCGTTCTACGACTCGCCGGCGCACGCGCCCCTTCACGACTGCGCCGAAAGCTGCGTTCTGCGCGCCGATCTGCTTTGCAAGACCGGGACACGACCAGAGCCGGTGAGCGCACGGCTGATCCGAAAACGCGCAACGCCTTCGATTCGTCTCGGTTCTCACTGTCACCGAACGACCAGCTCAGGAGCCGGACATGAGACACGCCGCTGCAACTCTTGTCGTCGCACTCGCTGCGATCGCCTGCACCTGCGGGATCGCCAGAGCCGACGACATCGGCAAGCCGGGGACGCCGAACGGGCCGCCGACCGGCATTGCGCCCGTCACCGTGACGCTCAAGAGCGTTCTCCACGCGCACGACACGGCGATGGGCATCACGGCGCATCCGACGGTGACCGATATCGAAGAGGGCACGATCACCGCCTATGGCATGGCGGGCAAGTACCGCGACGTCTATGCCGGTCTTCGCGCCGGCAGCGACTACTCGTCGACGGAGACGATGGGGCCATTCACGACGTCGGAGGGCCGCTATCACGGTCAGCGCTGGCGCCGCGACGAGAACGGCGTCACCGACGTCATGCAAGACACGCAGCGTGCCGCCGCGTTCCTCGAGCGCGGTTTCACGAACGAAGCGGAAGACACGTCGAACGACGTGACGCTGCTCGGCGAGGTGACGTCGCCCATCGACGCCTACGTCGTCCAGGTCAAAGTGAAAGGCGAATCGCCGAGCTGGGGTTTTTACGATAAGAAGACCGGAGTGCTCGACCGGCTCGAGATCGGTGACCCCGACGATCGCTCGATCATCACGTACGACGACTACCGGCTCATCAACGGCAATCGCGAAGCGTGGCACACGCACTACTCGGACGTGCATCCGGAGAACGAATACGACCGTCGCATCAAGTCCGATACGTACGGAGCCGCGCTCACCGATGCCGATCTCGAGATCCCGTCGACGCGTCAGAACTTCGTCCAGCTGCCGGCAGGAAAGCTCGAGGACGACCTTCCGAGCGACGTTCAGGTCTCGACGGAAGCGCTCGGCGTCACGTGGGTCTACGCGTCTCCTCACATCAGCGTGACGATCAACGGCCGAAAGATCGACATGATCCTCGACTCGACCGAGTCGGGCATGGTCCTCGACGACGAGGTGGCGAAGGAGCTCGGTCTTACCCGCTACGGCCCCTACGACGAAGACGACAAACGTTCGATCTATCCGACGCGGGCGGTCATCCCGGCGATGAGCATCGGCGACGTGCAGATGCAGAACGTCGCCGTCTCCTTGCGACACGTCGTGGATCCTGGGAATGCGAGGCACACCGCCGGGATCATCGGCTACGACCTTCTCGCGAGCTCGATCGTCGAGATCGACTACATCCATCACGTCGTGAAGTTGTACGATCCGATCCAATTCGTGCCGCCCGCCGATTCGTCCGCGACGCCCGTGAATATCGACGACGAGATCCCGTTCGTCGGTGCGACCGTCGGCGTCAGCTCAGGCGACTACTTCATGCTCGACGACACGGAGCCGTTCACGGTGATCTTCCCCGACTTCTGGCAGGCCCATCCGGATGACGTCATCGATCAGGGCCAGGGACGGGCCGCCAACTATAGCTTCGGCGGAAGCGATTCGCCGCTCAAAGCGACGCAGCTCAAGGCGCTCAACTTCGCGGGCACGAGCTTCGACGAGTGGATCGCCTACGAGGCCATGGACACGCAAGACCTCGAGGGCGTCGATATCGACGGCATCATCGGCTGCGATTTCCTGCAGTACTTCAACGTCTTTTTCGACTACGGCCATCACGCGATCTACCTTGAACCGAACGAAGCGTATCGTCGAGCGGCGCGTCACTGACCGCGCCTCTAGAAGACGACTTTCAAGGACTTCGGCGTCGCTTCGACGCAACTGCGACGCCATTGAATTGCACGATTTATACGGACGGCGGCGCCCGCGGCAATCCCGGGCCCGCTGCAGCAGCCGGCGTCATCCTCGATGCCCGCGGCGAGCTCCTCGCCGAAGTGACGGACTACCTCGGCGAAACCACGAACAACGTCGCCGAATATAAGGCGCTCATCATCACGCTGCAGCGCGCGCTCGAACTCGGCTGCACGCGCATCGCCATCAAGATGGATAGCGAGCTCGTCGTGAAGCAGATCGCGGGGCTTTACCGGGTGAAGGATTCGAAGATGGTGCCGCTCCATGCAGAGGTCCGCCGCCTGCTCGGACGCTTCGAGTCGCAGTCGGTCGAACACGTGAGCCGCGGATCGAACAAGCACGCCGACAAGCTCGTCAACGCCGTCCTTGACGCTCGCGAGCAAACCCTAAAGGAGCGTGCGCAGTGAGGAACATCTACGGCGCGGACGGCAACATCGCGGCGCGCGTCGACTCGTCCGGCCGCGTTTCGCTCGGTTTCGAACCAAGCGCGATCGTCGGGATCGTCCGCTCCGACACCGACGTCTTCTCGGGCGAGGCGGGCGTTGAGTGGCTCGGTCGCATCGACTCGGACGGCCGCATCTTCGACGCGCAGCACCAGGTCGTCGGCAACGTCGACGCAAGCGGCCGTGTTCTCGACGTGACCGCCCGTCTGGTCGGCACGGTCGAGTTCGCGGTCGACGGCGCGGCGCTTTTGCTGCTCGTCGGATCGCTGTCGCCGGATGTACTGCGGCCACCGCCGCCGCCCGAGCCGAAGCGTTCGATCATGGAAGAAGCGATGGAGCTTGCGGAAGAAGACCGTGCTCCTGGGATCCGCAAGAACTACCGGCCGCTCACCGACGACGAAGTCTTCGGAAAGCCGTTCAAGAAAAAGACGTAGCGCTCGACGCGCGCCGCGCGCTCGCGATGACTTCGGCCGCCGCCTCGTAACGTTCGAGCGACACGACGTACGCCCCGGCGACGCCGCGCGTCTGCGTCAGTTCTTGCATCATCTCGAGCGCGATCGCGATGCCTTCGGCGGTCTCGTCCTTCGCGTTTTTCAGCCGCGCGCGGAGATGCTCCGGGATAAGCATCCCGGGTATCTCGTTGTGGAGATACTCGGCGTGTGCATATCCGCGCAGCGGCATCAGGCCCACGATGAGCGGGATCCCGGCGTCGGACGCGCGCGCGAGAAACGGTGCGAGCGATGTCGACTCGAACACCGGCTGCGTCACGGCGAAGTCCGCGCCCGCGTCGATCTTCTCGAGCAGTCGCCGATGTTCGGCCTCGATGTCGCGCGGCAGGGCGTTGACCGCGGCGCCGATGCGGAAACGAGTCGGCGAACCGATCGAAGTCCCGGCGTGGTCGAACCCGTCGTTGAGCATCTTGAGGATTTTCGTGAGGCCGAGCGCGGTGACGTCGAACACCGACGTCGATTTGGGGAAATCGCCGACGTTCGTCGGATCGCCGGTGAGCGCGACGATCGCGGTGACGTCGAGCGCCGCGGCGCCGATGAGGTCGCTTTGGAGGCCGACGAGGTTACGGTCGCGGCACGAGACGTGGAGGACCGTGGCAAGCTTCGCCTCGCGTTTGACGAGATACGCCGCCGTCGCTCCCGACATCGCCGGCCGTGGACTCGCGTTGTCGGCGATATGGAGCGCGTCCGCGCCGGCAGCAGCGAGGAGCCGAGCTCCTTCGAGCATCCGCGTCGCATCGGTGCCTCGCGGCGGTGCGATCTCTGCCGTCGTGACGAAGCGCCGCCCGAGATCGCGCTCGAAGGACGTCGACGGGGCATGTGACGTTCTCGAGTGAGCGTCGCTCGCTTCGCGGCTTCTGACATCGATCGGCGTATGCCGGCGACGTGCGTGTTGCGTCTTGCCGGTAACCTCTGGTGCCATCGCGGCTATGTGCGCGGGCGTCGTACCGCAGCATCCGCCGACGATAGTGGCGCCGAGCTCGACGAATGCGCGCGCGAAACGCGCGAAGTACTGCGGCGTCGATCCGTAGACCGTACGGTCGTCGACGCGGCGCGGGTAGCCCGCATTCGGCATCACCGAGACCGGACACGCGATGTCGGCGATGACCGGCGCAAGGGCGTCGTAGACCGCCTGCGGTCCGACCGCGCAGTTGATGCCGACGCTGTCAGCGCCTGAGGCGAGCAGACGCCGGAAGGCGGGCAGCAGCTCGTCGCCGTCCGGGGTGCGGCCATCCTCGACGACCGAGAGCGAGACGAGGATCGGCAGACCGGGCGCCGAGCTCCTCGCAGCTTCGAGCGCGATGAGCGCTTCGTCGAGACCGCCGAACGTCTCGAGAAGAAGCAGATCCGAGCGTGCGGAGGCGACGGCGAGCGCGTGCTCGGCGAACACGTCGAACGCCTGCGCACGATCGACGTTTCCGATCGGCTGCAGGAGCGCGCCGATCGGCCCGATCGAACCCGCGACGTACGCGCGTCCGCCCGCAGCGCGGCGCGCGAGTTCGACCCCCGCCGCGTTGATCTCGATCACCCGCCCGGCTGCTTCGTGCGCTCGCAGCTTGAGCCGATTCGCGGCGAACGTGTTCGACTCGATGAGGACCGCGCCCGCATCGACGTACTCGCGATGCGCGCTCTCGACCAACTCGGGCTCGGTGACGTTGAACAGCTCGACGCACGACGTCGACGGGCTGCGGCCGAAGAGCAGCGTTCCCATCGCGCCATCCGCGAGAAGGACGTCGTGCCGCCAGCGCTCGACGAGTGGTTTCATGTGCTCGACGTTGCGCTACCGCACAGCCGGCCCCTGCGCCGTGCGAGGATGCTCCCGGCGACGGACCGAAAAGCGCGACCTTATGACTTCGGCCGGCAAAACGCGCGGAACGTCGATCTTCGCATCCGTCGATCTTGAAGGCTGCGCGACGCTCGTCCATTGGGATGAAGTCCGTCCGTCCGCCGATGCTGCGTACGAGCGGGCGCGGCGGCTCATGACGTCGGAAGTCGACGCCGCGCTGCGCGGCGCGTTTTCTGCGGGCGCCGCGAATGCGATCGTCAACGACTCGCATTCGGTCATGCGCAACCTGTTGCTCGACGAACTCGATCCACGGGTGAAGGTCGTCTCGGGGCGCCTGAAGCCGCAGTTCATGCTCCAGGGGATCGAAGGCTGCGACGCGGCCTTTTTCATCGGCTATCACGGCGCGATAGGCGACGCGCAGGCGGTCATGGGCCACACGTACAGTCCGCGCATCATATTCGAGTGCAGGCTCAATGGCGAGCCGGTCGGCGAGACGACGATCAACGCTGCCCTCGCGGGCCACTACGGCGTGCCGGTGGCGCTCGTAAGCGCCGACCGGACGACGCTCGAAGAGGTCCGCCGCAATCTGCCGTGGGCCGTGACGGTCGAGACGAAGGAGAGCATCGGCTATTTCGCGGCCGACAGCCTGTCGCCGTCGATGGTGTGCGGGTTGCTCGAAGAAGCCGGCGCGCGCGCCATGACGCGTCTGCCGGAGATGCGGCCGTTCTCACTCGCGGCACCGATCGAGATGGAGATCGACACGCAGCGTACGTCGCAAGCGGACATGCTCGAACTCGTGCCAGGCATGCGGCGGACGGCGTCGCGAAGCGTCGCGTATCGCGCCGGCGACTTCGCGGAGATCTACCGCGCCTTGATGGCGGTCATCTACCTCGGCGCGGCGGGATAGATGAGCGAATCGGTACGAGCTCTGCTCATATTCGGCATCATGATCGTCGCAGGGATACTGGCGTACGTCTATTTCTTCCATCCGTTCATGGTCGAGCAGCCGTTGGTCGAGCACGTCATCACCGAGAACAGCACGTGGTCGGTGACGATGCAGGAGTATCTCACGCACGGGCCGCTCGCGGCTGAGACGTATCGGATCTCGAACGACAACGGTAAGACGACGATCTTCTATGCGGCGACGAATCGCGCGGGAACGGTGACCAAGGAATTCACGGCGCCGCTCGTCGGTCCGAGCGGCACGTTCTTGTTCGAAGATCTGCGTGCCAACGGGCTATGGGAGCTCGACGACCGTGCGGTGCGCGCGAATCCCGTCGATGAATACGTCATCGAAGTCGATCAGACGCTCGGCGATGAGGGCGGCACGCATACGTTCAGCTTTTCCGACCCCGCGTACTGGGCGACGACGCACTCGCAGGAATTCAATCTCCATCTGCCCGCTAAAGGCCCGATCTCCGGGAGCCACGGCGCGACGATGGGTGTCGCCGGCCGTTCGCTGCGCGAGCCGCGCTACTTCAAGATCGTCCAGGAGATCCGCGCCTTCGGTCCGCCGTCGATCCTGGCGGCGCAGGCGAAGATCCGCGGCGATCTCGCAGCGACGCTGAAGCATCCGATACCGCCGCGATGAGCCGAGCCGCGGATCCGATCAAGGGCTTTTTCGCGCGTCACTGGCGCGTGTTCGCGATCGGGGCGGGCGGTCTGGTGGCGATCGTCACCCTTCTATGGTATGTCACCGAAAGCCCGAAGAACCAGCTCTGGGGGCCGACGGTGACGAGCGAGCCGGTGAAGCAGAAGGTCGTCGCGTTGACGTTCGACGACGGACCAAACCCGCCGTACACAGATCGTATAGTCGAGTACCTCCACGCGGAGCATGTGCCGGCGACGTTCTTCGTCGTCGGGCTCGCGGTGCAAGCGCATCCTGACGTCGTCCGGCGCGAGCTCGCCGACGGCAACGCGATCGGCAACCATACGTGGGATCACGCGCATCTCGTCTTGCTCAGCCGGACGCACATCGAACGCGAGCTGACGTCGACAGAAGACGAGATCCAACGAGTGACGGGCGAACACACGGAACTCTTCAGACCGCCGTTCGGCGCTCGCGACTTCCGGGTCATCAGCGTCGCACACCAGCTCGGCCTTCAGGTCATCATGTGGTCGGTTCCGCTGCCCGCCGATTGGACGCAGCCGCCACCTCGCGTCATCGCCGACCGCGTTCTGAAATACGTCAAGGACGGCTCGATCATCGTGCTGCACGACGGCAACAAAGGGCGCAGCGCCGACCGCAACAACACCGTCGAGGCGACGAAGATCATCGTCAGTGAGTTGCGGAAGCGTGGCTTTCGCTTTGTGACGGTGCCGGAGCTCGAGAAGCTGGGCTATGCAGAAGGCGCGACGCCGCCGCCCGGCCCGACCGAATACGGCCCGTTCTACACGCCCCGTTTATAGAAATCAAAGGGGAGCGGTCGAGACTACGGCGTGTTAAAGGGAGCGGTCGAGATTTATCTCGACCGGTGCCGAGCTTGCATTGAAGTTTATCTGTAGCGGTCGAGCTTTAGCTCGACCGAAGTCGACCCTGCTATGGCGCGGCCGCGGCGGTCGAGATAAATCTCGACCGCTCCCTTTTCTCTCAGCGCGGCCGCGGCGGTCGACATGAATGTCGACCGCTCCCTTTTCTCTCAGCGCGGCGCGGCGGTCGACATAAATGTCGACCGCTTGTATGTTAGCGGAGCCGGAGTATTTCCGGCGTATGCCTGCCTCACGCTGAGGGCAGCACGGGAGGGGAGTTTCGTCGACCGCTTTGGCGTCGAGCCTGCGAGGGAGATCGAGCCCCCTTCCGATGGCACGTGCGTAGATCGGACGGTATCTGCGGCCGCTCGGAAGAGCAGAGCCTGCAT
>DASTCX010000040.1 GCA_035710745.1 Candidatus Eremiobacteraceae bacterium
GCGGCCTTCCCGATAGCATGTAGCGGTCGAGCTTTAGCTCGACCGCCGCGGCCTTCCCGATAGCATGTAGCGGTCGAGCTTTAGCTCGACCGCCGCGGTCTTCCCAGGAGTCCTTGATTAAGCCAAGCTTCGCTCGGCCTACTACATCTTCATGAGCTTTGAAAGCTGCGCTCGTACCGTTGCGACCGCCGCGACTTGCTGCTCGGTCGGCTCGCAGTCGCCGTCGTCGACCGCGACCATCAGCCCGCTCAGAGTATCGTTGATCGCCTCGAGGTCGTCGGCGCGCGGCGACGCGGCGGCCTTTGCCGCTTTCCACGCCGCATACGAACGCTCCATGAGCGCCGAGATCTGTTGCTCCAACGCAAGCTGATCCGCATAACCCGCAGCATTCGTCGACAAACGCGGATCGGCCACGATCGTCAAAGGCTGCGACGTCGACCGGCCGTCGACCGTCAACCGCACCGTATATCGCCCCGGCGGCACCGTCGCACCCAAAGGCTCCGCTTGCGTGTCGTGCGGCACAGCGCTGAACGAGTACGAGTGGTTGATCGCCCATGGCCGGTCGTACCGCAGGTCCCACACAAAACGGTGCATGCCGGCACTCGCCGGCGGCACGGCCGGCATCCTGATCCAGTAGTTCGGCACGGTCATCTGATCCATGAACAACGGCGGCGTATCCGTGTTCTTGTACGTGCGTACCACGCCGCCATGCGGATCCAAGATATCGAGGCGCACTATGCCGGTCGCTGCCGCTCCGAGATAGTAATCGATGATCGCCCCGTCCGGCGGATTTTGCCCTGCCGGCACTTCCGGCGGGAACGGCGTTTGCTGATATCGATCGTGCCTGAACCGATACGTCACCTGCGGCTTGAACAAGTACGCGCTTGACGACGCGATCGACGCGGCCATCTCTCGCAGCGGCGTCAGATCGTCCAGGATCCAAAACGAGCGTCCGTGCGTCGCGACGACCAGATCGTCGCCGTGAATCGTCAAGTCGCGCATCGACGTCGACGGCAGATTCAACGACAGCGGCAGCCACTGACCGCCGTCGTCGAACGACACATAGACGCCGCGCTCGGTCCCCGCATAGAGCAGTCCCGGCCTCACCGGATCTTCGCGCACGACGTTCGCCCACGCATCATCTGGCAAACCTCGTGTGATCAACGACCAGGAAGCGCCGCCGTCGTGCGTCCGATAGATGTACGGCTTCGCATCATCCAACCTGTAGCGCGCGACCGCCGCATACGCCGTGCGATCGTCGGTTCGCGACGTCTCCAGAGTCCGGACTTCTTCCCATTGCCCCATCTGATGCGGCGTCACGTTCTTCCAGTGCGCACCGCCGTCCGACGTCCGCCAGATCAAGCCGTCATCGGTGCCAGCCCAGAGAACCGAAGCATCGCGCTTCGACAACGCGAGACTGAAGATGACGCCGCCGCCCGGCTTCTTCGGCGCGAACACGCCGACGGTCGGCGGAATCGACTCGTGCTGACGCGTCAAGTCCGGGCTGATGATCTTCCAGCTATGCCCGGCATTCGTCGTCTCGAACACGACGTTCGCCGCGAGGAACAGCGCATGTTTGTCGACTTGCGAAATCGCCATCGGCGCCGTGCGGTCGTAGCGATACTGGCCGATCTCGTCGGGTGAGATGTCCTGCACTTGGCTCGTCCGCTGGTCATCACGTTGCGCCTTACCGCCGTAGACGATGTTCGGGTCGAGCGGATCGACGACCGCGTAGCCGTATTCTTCGAGATTGACGGGATGGTAGTCGCGGAACGTGATCTCGCCCGAGTCGCTGCGGCTCGCGATCGCCGTCGAACCGCTCTCCTGTTCCGCGCCGTACACCCAATACGGGAACCGGTTGTCGGTCGTCACGTGGAAGAACTGCGCGGTCGGCTGATTGTACCACGGCGTCCACGTGCCGCCGCCGTCGACGGAGATCGTCGCGCCCTGATCGACCGCCAAGACGATGACCGACGGATGGAGCGGATTGATCCAGATCGTATGATAGTCGTCGCCGCCAGGCGCGCCTTTGAGCGCCGTGAACGTCGCGCCGGCATCGGATGATAGCCACGTCGACGTGTTCGCGACGAAGATGCGTGACGGATTCGTCGGATCGACGGTCACGCACGCGAAGTCGTCCCCGCGTCCGGACACACGCGGATCGCTATTGACGACGTGCCAGCTCGCACCCGCGTCGTCCGACCGATAGATGCCGGTGTGTTTGGCGTCCGCCTGCACCCATGCGTACATGCGGCTCGGCATGTCCGGAGCGATCGCGATGCCGATGCGCCCGAGCCCTTGCGCGACGCCCGGCAATCCGGTCGTCAACTGCTTCCACGAATCGCCGCCGTCGTGCGAAACGTACAACCCGCTTCCGGGCGCCTCCATCTCGCCGCCCATATGCCATGGCGAGCGCCGCGACACCCAGAGCGCCGCGTACACCGTCTGTGCGTTCGTCGGATCGAATGCGAGGTCGATGGCGCCCGTATTCTCATCTTTATACAGGACGCGTGTGAACGTTTTGCCGCCGTCGAGCGAGCGATAGACGCCCCGCTCCGGATTCGGCCCGTACGGATGACCGAGCGCCGCGACGAACAGCCGGTTCGCATCGTGCGGGTCGACGATGATCTTCGCGATCTGCTGCGAGTCGCGCAGACCGAGATGCGTCCACGTGTGGGCGCCGTCGGTCGACTTGTACACACCATCGCCGGTCGAAAGGTCCGGCCGGCGCAATCCCTCACCGCTTCCGACGTAGATGATCGAGGCATTCGTCGGAGCGACCGCGATCGCGCCGATCGATTGCGTGTCCTGGCCATCGAAGACCGGCTGCCACGTCAAGCCATAATTCTCGGTACGCCAGACGCCGCCGTCGACCGCGCCGACGTACGCGACGTTTGGCAGCGTCGGAATTCCCGCGACCGCGACGGTGCGTCCGCCAAGGAACGGCCCTATCAAACGCCACCGCATGTCGGAATAGAGTGCCGGCGTGATCCCGTTCGATGATGACGGGGATGTCGCGCCGAGCATGACGATCGCGACGAACGGCATGATAAAATGAAGCATCTTCCTCATGCAGACAAATTAGGAGAAAATAGAGCAGTCGACCTTCACGGTCGACCGTAGCGTAAGGGTGGGAGCGGTCGACCTTTACGGTCGACCGCCGCGGTCTTGCCGATTGGAACCGACTACTCGCTCTGGCGGGATCGCCCGGTCGAGCTAAAGCTCGACCGCTACATCCACCAAGGGCCTACTCCTGCACCGCTTGCGTCGTGGGGCCGAAGTGCACGAACTCGTAATCAGAGATCAGGCCCGGATACTCATAGCGGCCGAACGTATAGTTCACCCCATTGTAGGTCGTGCCGCCGAAGATGAAGTGGTTCGGCCCGTGAAGCGTCGCCGTCGTCGACTCGGTGCGGATGAACCACCAGCCGTGTAAATCGATGAACGTCACCGTCCACGGCACCGTTGTCGCCTGACCTTCGTCGAAGATGCCGTCGGTCACGAGCTTTCGGACATCGAACGTCTTCTCGTCGACCCATAACTCGCGAATGCGATTGCGTTCGGGATGCTCGCGCGCCGTCAGCGACAGATGGTAGACTGGGTAGTCGTCGATCGTATCCTCGCCGAGCAACGTCACATCGTAGTCTGCTCCCGAGACGGCGATCCGTCCGATGATCGGCGGTTGGTCCTCCGGCGGAACATCACCGCCGTAGTGCTTCGGTGTCGGTCCGCGCGCGAGGTCGAAGTCGTACACCGCCGACATGAGCGGCACCCCGAACGGCGGCTCGATGTGATCGCTCGGCTTGCCCTCGGGACTGATGCCGAAAAAACTGAAGCCGTATGGATGCGGCGGTGCGTTCGACGTGTAGAGCGGCACCGTATGGACCGCAAGAGCACCGTCGTGTGTGCGGAGCAACTCGCGAAAGCCTTCGTGATAGCGTTTGCCGTAGTTGGTGTCCGCTTGGACGTCGACCACGTACGCGACGTAGCGCGGGTATGTCCGCAGATACATCGCGAGCCGCGCTTTGGCGAAGATCGTCGTCGCCGACAAGCCCCTCGTGGCGGCAGGCGAATCGGACGTCTGGTCCCGCAACACTTCTTTAAGCCCCGGCGGCTGCGAGTATTCCGGGCTCGGACTGGGTCCCGGCGTTACGAGTGCGAGCAGCGCGGCTGCGGCGAAAACGAGCATCTTCATTAGTAGTACGGCGTGCTCGTCGAAATCCTTTTCACCGCAATTTCACAGGGATGACGAATTTCAGCCCCGACCAGACGTCATCGACCGCACATATCTTGACGTCGACGAGATCGAGCGCGAGCCCGGCGTGGCGGACGTCGTTCTCATCGATGTCCGTCTTTCGCCCCGACGACTTCTTCGGCCACGAAACCCACACCATGCCGTCGCGCTTCATGCTGACCCGCGCCGCGCTGATTGAAGGGCGCAAATCGCGTTCCACCGACACGAACACCTGGATGACGTCGAACGGCCCCTTTCCCGATGCGTAACGCAATGCGCCGAGCGGCAGATTCCCAAGCGTCGTCGCGTAGCCGCGCGGCGCGTTGCGGATCAAGACGAGATGGCCAGGTTTGATGCCGAGCTTTTCGACAAGCGGCTTCGCCGAGTAGCCCGCCGTATCGCCAGCGGACCTTCGAGCCGCTCCACGCTTCACGGACGCGCGACGCCGCTCGACTGTGCGAGCGTCATGCCTTTCGTCTCCGGCGCCCAGAGCGCCGCGATGACAAGGCCGATCACCGACAACACGCACGACGCCCACATGACCCACGACGCCCCATGCGACTGGAGTAATGTCGGCAGCAAGAATGTTCCCGCAGCGGCGCCGATGCGGCTGATCGCCGTGACGACGCCGGCGGCGGTCGCACGCACCTCAGTCGGGAAAAGCTCCGCGGGGTAGACCAGCTCGAGCGAAAACGCCGGCCCCATCGCAAGCGCATAGAATACGAAGAAGAACGCGATCGGCGCAGCGCCCTGGACCACCGCGAGAGCGAAGAACGCGACCGCGCTCGCCGCGAAGCTCGCGATCGCAAGCGGACGCCGACCCCAGCGTTCGATGAGCCACATCCCGGCGATCGAGCCGACTAGGAAGAACCCCGTGATGACGACGGAGCTGACGACCGACGCCGCATGCGACAACCGGAGCGCGTCGAGCACCTGCGGCTCGAACGTGTAGATCGCGAAAAACGGCGTCACTTGCAGCAGCCACATGATGCCGACAAACGCGACAAGGCCGCCGTATCTGCCTCGCATCAGCCGGCCGACCTTCGTCGGCACCTGTTCGTCGACGACGTCGTCAATCGACGCGTTCGGCCCGAGAACGCGCGCAAGAGCGGTAAGCGCCTCGGCCTTGCGCCCCTTGCTCAGCAGCCAGCGCGGCGATTCAGGTGCGGAGCTCCGAAGTATCAGTGCAAGGGCGGCGGGTACGGCGCTGCTCGCGAGGATCCAACGCCACGCGTCCGGACCCGCGCCTTGAAGAAGTGCGCCGACGACGAACGCTGCCAGCGCGCCGACGAACCACGCGACTTGCATGCTCGCCAGCGCTCCGCCGCGCGATCGCTGCGGCATGAACTCGCCGATGAGCGCTGACGCGATCGCGTAATCCGCCCCGATCGCGACGCCGAGCACGAACCGCAGGATGACAAGCTCAGCCGCGTTCTGAGCGATGCCGAGCAACAGCGATGCGACGATGAACGCGACGAGGTCGGCGAAGAACATGAATCGCCGTCCGACGAGATCGGTGACGTAGCCGAAGATGAGGCCGCCGACGAAGATGCCGATGAGCGGCGCCGCTGCGACGAGCCCCTCGACGCTTTGCGACAACGCGATGTGCTGCTGGAGTGTCGTGAGCGCAAGTCCGAAGCTGCTGAGGATGTAGCCATCGCAGAACAACCCGCCGTTCGCATAGACCGCGAGCTTGCCGTGGAATGCGCCGAACGGGACGTCTTCTAATAAAAGTCTCGCCACCCCGCGCCGCTACCACGAGCTGAGACGTCGGCCCTCCCTGGGGTTGTAGCGGTCGAGCTTCTGCTCGACCGGTGGGGCCTCGCATTTAGATTGTAGTAGGCCGAGCGAAGCTCGGCTCGTGGCGCAATACCGCGGTCTTCCACCGGCACGTTATGACTTGCTTGTCACGGTCGGTTGCCTGCCTCGCAACAACTCGACGACGACGTAGCCTATGAACGCCGCGCTGATACCGATGGCGATGTTCGTATCGGTCAGAATATCTCTAGCAGCCCAGGCCAGACCCATTTTCACTCCACGCCCCGAACGTTCAAACTCACCCATCAACAGGTTGGCGTAGAACAGAAAAATGATAAAGCCGATTTCGACAAGGGCCCTCCACATTTTGTTCTTCATCAAGTAGATCGCTGGACGTCGATCACGTCGTGGCGCGCCGGTACTCGTCGAGCATTTCAAGCTCGCCGGCGCGGCTCAGCACCTGTTCGTGATGCGAAACCCAGTCGCGTTTCAGACTCGCGAAGACTTTCTGACGATTGCGCCTTCTATAGAATACGTAGAATAGCGCGCCAAACACCACCCACGCCGGACCCGCGATGCGCCCGATCGGGTGGGTCAGCAGCGTAAAAACCAGGATCGAGCCGATGCCGATCAAGCCGAGCACGGAGACGATCGAAAGCGTCCCCTTGGCACCTCGGATCGTCATCGGGATATTCCACGGCATCCGATACGGCCGAGGCGCGTGCGGATCTGAAAAGCGCAAGACGATGAGCGCTACGAATACAAGCGTGTACGACAGCGCGGCTCCGAAGGCGTAGAGGTCCGCCAAAAAGTTGAGCGCTTGATCGCCCTGCAGATACGCGGCCACCAGCTCCACCAAAGCGACGCCCGCGAAGAACAAGATCGAGAACACCGGGGTCTTCGTCTTGGCGTTCGTCCGCTTGAACACGCTGGGCAACAGGTTGAAATTGCCCATCGAGTACGCGATCCGCGACGCCCCGTACACGCCGGAGTTGCTCGATATCATGATGAGACACGCGCCGAGCAGCGGCACGTAGAGCTTGAAAAGCCAGCCGAGGTACGGGATGAAGCCGGCCAATACTGCAACAGCCTTGTCGTTGTTATCCGCGTTGCCCAAGTACGCGAACATGGGCGTCGCGCCCGCGCTCGTCGGCACGTCCGCCATGCCCAACACGAGATTCGAAAACGATAAAGCGAACAACAAGATCGTCAAGATGAGCGCGAGCGACGTCCGCGGCATGACGCTCGACGGGCGATATGTCTCCTCGGCCGCCTGCGATATGCTCTCGAGCCCGACGAACGATATGATCGCGAGCGAAACGCCGAGGAGCAAATTCGAAGTCGTCGGCCAATGCGCTTGCATATTGTGGACGAGCAAGAACGGGCTCCATGCGAACACGAAGCCGCAGACCAAAATCAAAGTCTCGTTGACAACGTCGAGCGCGGAGACGATCTCGTTGATGCGCGACGATTGTTTGACGCCGAGCACGTTGATCGCTGTCAAGAATGCGGTCAACGCCAACACGCAGACGAAATACCACGCGTGATGCGTTGTCAGCCACGGCACGAGAACGCTCAGATATCCGATACTGATCCACGCGAAGAGCGAGATGTCGATCGTGAAGTCCAGCACGACCGCCCAGCCCGCGATGAAGCCCATGAAATCGCCGAGAGCACGAGTGACGAAGAACTGGCCGCCGCCCGCGACAGGATACGCGGACGCGAGCTCGGTATACGCGAGCCCGATGCAGACGTAGACGATGCCGGCGAACGCGAACGCGATGTTCGCGGCGCCCATCGCCGCGCCCACGACCAATCCGAGCGCTACGTATATGTCCGCGCCGACGTCGGCATAGCCCCACGCGTAGGAACCCCAGATCGAGACGGCGCGCCGAAGCTCGGTGCTTTCCTGCGGTTTGGCGGCGATCGACATCGATGACATAGCGCTCAACCGCTGACATTCTACGTCGGCGTCGGCGAGCGCCTTGCTTCCGTGCAAGCATCATCCGAACGGACTATCCGTTCGGATGCAAGAGCGTCCGAGCGGGGGATGGCGGAGCCTCCTGACCCGCGCTATCATTGGGTCGTGCTCGACCAGATCATCGGCCTCGTCCTCGCCATCCTCGCCCTCGCATACCTCACCTATGCCATGCTCCGCCCCGAGCGGTTCTGAGCAGGCGAGACATGCTCGACCTTATCCTCATCATCGCCTCGATCGCCGGCTTCTACCTCTTCGAGCGCTTCACGGCGGCGTGCGAGCGGATCTGACATGACGCTCGTCGGCTGGCTGCAAACGATCGTCTTCTTCGCCCTCGTCATCGCATTGACCAAACCGCTCGGCGCGTACATGGCGCGCGTGTTCGAGGGCCAGAAGACGACGCTCACGCCGGTCTTTGCGCCGGTCGAGCGCCTCGTCTACAAGCTGTGCCGGATCGACCCGCGCGTGGAGATGAGCGCGGCGACCTATCTCTTCGCCGTCCTCGCATTCAGCGTCGTCGGCCTTCTATATATGTACGCGCTGCTCCGCACGCAAGCGTACTTGCCCCTCAACCCGCAGCACTTCGCCAACGTCGCGCCCGACCTCGCATGGAACACCGCCGTCTCGTTCGCCACGAACACGAATTGGCAGTTCTACTCGGGCGAGAGCACGATGAGCTATCTCAGCCAGATGGCGGGGCTCGCATGGCACAACTTCGCCTCCGCCGCGGTCGGCGTCGCGATAGCGATCGCTGTCATACGAGGCGTGACGCGCACCGACAAGACGACGGTCGGCAATTTCTGGGTCGACGTCACCCGCACGCTTCTGTACGTCCTGCTCCCGATCAGCATCGTCGGCTGCCTCGTGCTCGTCTCGCAAGGCACGCCGCAGAACTTCCACGCCTACCAGAACGTCACGTCGATAGAAGGCTTCAAGCAGGCGATCACCGGCGGCCCGATGGCCTCGCAGGAAGTGATAAAAGAGCTCGGCACGAACGGCGGCGGCTTCGTCAACGCGAACTCCGCGTCGCCGAACGAGAACCCGACGCCGTTCAGCAACCTTTTCGAGCTCGTGCTCATCTTCAGCCTCGGCGCCGCGCTGACGTACACGTACGGGCGCTACGCGAAAGACCAGCGTCAGGGCTGGGCGCTTTTCACAGCGATGGCCATTCTCTTCGCCGCCGGGTTCACGACGGCGTATGGCGCCGAGGGCGCCGGCAACCCAATCGTCCAGGCGCTCGGCGTGCACGGCGGCAACATGGAAGGCAAGGAGACGCGCTTCGGCGTTGCAGCCTCCGCCCTCTTCGCGACCGTCACCACCGACACGTCGTGCGGCGCGATCAACGCGTGGCACGATTCGTTCACCCCGATCGGCGGCCTCGTGCCGCTCGCGAACATGCAGCTCGGCGAGGTCGTCTTCGGCGGCGTCGGCACGGGGCTGTACGGCATGGTCCTCTTCGTCGTCCTGACCGTCTTCATCGCGGGGCTCATGGTCGGCAGAACGCCTGAGTACCTCGGCAAGAAGGTAGAGCGGCGCCAGGTGCAGCTCGCGATCATCGGCGCGCTCGTTCTGCCGCTGTTCGCACTCGTTCCGACCGCACTCTCCGTTGTGCTCCCGCAGGGCACCGCGACGCTCACCAACGCAGGACCGCACGGCTTCGCCGAGATTCTCTACGGATTCACCTCGACCACCGAGAACAACGGCAGCGCGTTCGGCGGTCTCGGCGCCGACATGTACTACAACATCCTCATGGGCGTCGTCATGCTGTGCGGCCGCTACCTCTTCCTCATCCCCGCGCTGCTGCTCGCCGGCTCGATGGCCGGCAAGCCGCGCGCGCCCGAATCCTCAGGCACGTTCACGACGCGCTCGCCGATCTTCGTCGGGCTGCTCATCGGCGTCATAGTCATCGTCGGGGCGCTCACGTTTTTCCCCGCCGACGCCCTCGGCCCGATCGTGGAGCACCTCCGCATGCTCCACGGACAGGTGCGATAGACATGATACCGCAGCGCCGCATCGATCGCCGCCCGCGCGCGAAGTCGCTCTTCGACCGTGATATAACGCTGCGAGCGATCGGCGATTCATTCGTCAAGCTCGACCCGCGCGGGCAGGCTCGCAACCCGGTCATGTTCGTCTGCGAGGTCGGCGCAATCGTCACGCTTCTCTTCTTCTTCCGCGACCTCGCCACGCATCGAGCGGCCGGTTTCGATTTCGCGATCTCTGTCTGGCTATGGTTCACCGTCCTCTTCGCCAACTTCGCCGAAGCGGTGGCCGAGGGACGCGGCAAGGCGCAAGCCGACTACCTGCGCAGGACGAAGAGCGAGACGAAAGCCCGGCTCGTCAGCGGCAAGAACCAGGAAGGCGAAGAGCTCGTCAGCGCGACCGCCCTGCGCAAGGGCGACGTGGTCAAGATCGCCGCGAACGAACTCATCCCTGCCGACGGCGACGTCATCAAGGGCGCGGCCTCCGTCGACGAATCGGCGATCACCGGCGAATCGGCGCCGGTCATCCGCGAAGCCGGCGGCGACCGCAGCGCCGTCACCGGCGGTACGCGCGTCCTTTCCGATGAGATCCTCGTGCGGATATCGTCCAACCCCGGCGAGACGTTCCTCGACCGTATGATCACGCTCGTCGAAGGCGCGAACCGCCAAAAAACGCCGAACGAGATCGCGCTTTCGATCCTGCTCTCGGGCCTGACGATCATATTCGTCATCGCCGTCGCGACGCTTTCGCCGTTCGCGATGTACGCCGGCACGACCGTATCGGTCACAGTGCTTATCGCGCTGCTCGTGTGCCTCATCCCGACGACGATCGGGGGCCTTCTCTCCGCGATCGGCATCGCCGGTATGGACCGCGTCATGCAACGCAACGTGCTCGCGATGAGCGGGCGCGCCGTCGAAGCCGCCGGCGACGTCGACACGCTGCTGCTCGACAAGACCGGCACGATCACGCTCGGCAACCGCCAGGCGACCGAGCTCGTCGCCGCGCCCGGCGTATCGAACGCCGACATGATCCGCGCGGCTTACCTATCGTCGCTCGCCGACGAGACCCCCGAAGGCCGTTCGATCGTCGCGCTCGCGATCGAACGCGGCGCGTCGACCGCAAACGGAGCGACACCCGTTGGTGCGCAGTTCGTACCGTTTTCGGCATATACGCGTATGAGCGGACTCGATCTCGGTGACGGCGACGCCATCCGCAAAGGTGCGCCCGATGCGGTGCGCGCGTGGGTCCGAGAACGAGGCGGCGAGGACGGGTCGGTCCTAGCGCAAGACGTCGAGCGAATCGCGCGTTCGGGCGGAACCCCGCTGTTGCTTGCGACGAGAAAGGGGGTGCTCGGGCTCGTCCACCTCAAAGACGTGCTCAAGCCGAATATGCGCGAGCGCTTCGACCGCCTGCGCGTCATGGGCATCCGCACGATCATGATCACCGGCGACAACCCGCTCACGGCGGACGCGATCGCCCGCGAATCCGGCGTCGACGACTTCCTCGCCGAAGCGACGCCCGAGACGAAGATGGCGCTCATCCGGCGCGAACAGGGCGATGGCCGGCTCGTCGCGATGACGGGCGACGGCACGAACGACGCCCCAGCGCTTGCTCAAGCCGACGTCGGGGTCGCGATGAACTCGGGCACGCAGGCGGCTAAAGAAGCGGCGAACATGGTCGACCTCGATTCCGACCCGACGAAGCTCATCGAGATCGTCGAGATCGGCAAGCAGCTGCTCATGACGCGCGGCGCGCTCACGACGTTCTCCATCGCGAACGACGTCGCGAAGTATTTCGCGATCCTTCCCGCGATGTTCGCAACCGCATATCCAGTGATGAATTCGCTCAACGTCATGCAGTTGACGACGCCCCAGAGCGCGATCCTGTCCGCCGTCATCTTCAACGCCCTCATCATCATAGCGCTCGTGCCGCTCGCGCTCCGCGGCGTCAAATATCGCCCGATCGGCGCAAACGCCGTCCTTCGCTTGAACACGCTCGTCTACGGAGTAGGAGGCGTCATCGTGCCGTTCATCGGTATCAAGCTCATCGACATGCTTCTCGCCGCCCTCCACCTCACATGATATGTAGTAGGCCGAGCGAAGCTCGGCAAAGCAGGATAAAAGTAAATGAATGCGCACCCCAAAGACAACCTCCTCCACCACCTCGCCCCAGCGGTGCTCTTCACGATCGTCACCGTGATCATGTTCGGTCTGATCTATCCGATCGCGATGACGCTCGCAGCGCAGGCGATCTTCCCCGCGCAAGCGCGCGGCGCGTACGTCTACAAGAACGGCACCCCTATCGGCTCCGATATCGTCGGACAGCTGTGGACGAAGCCGCAATACTTCCACGGCCGTCCGTCGGCCGCGGGCAACGGCTACGATCCAACGTCGACGGGCGGCACGAACCTCGCGCCGACGTCGAAAAAACTCATCGACTCGACGAAAAGCACGCTCGCCGCACTTCGAAAGGAGAACCCCGACGCCACGATGACGGTGCCGATGGATCTCGTCACCTCAAGCGCAAGCGGCATCGACCCGGATATCAGCCCGCAAGCGGCGTATTACCAGGCGCCACGCATCGCTAAGGCCCGCGGCATGAGCGTCCGCGGCGTCGACGCGATCATCGGTCAGAACGTCGAACCGCGCGAGCTCGGGTTTTTGGGCGAACCGCGGGTCAACGTGCTCGCGCTCAACCTCGCGCTCGACTCGGCCACGCCGCAAAGGTGACGAACAAGACAGTGAGATTGCAAGCCGTCGCAGCAATAGCCGCAGGGCTCCTCGCACTCGTCACGGTGCGCGATATCGCGCGCGCCGATACCGCAACGACGGCACCCACCCCGTCACCTGTCGCTATCCATGCGGTCTTCAGCGCGACAGAAGCATATACGAGCGGCGTCAACGCGATCGGCAGCTTCGATACGCCGACCGGCGCCGATCTGACGAGCCGATTCAACGTAAGCAACGCGTTCGCGATACTGACGAAGACCTCGGGCACGCTGCAGTTCGCGCTCCAAGCCGGCGCGTACAGCATACCGACCATCGGCGTCGCCGGCAACAAGACGATCCAATCTGGTGCGAACACCGACCTCTTCGGACCGGTTCCTCTCGCCTACCTCGAGTACGTGCCCAGCCCGAACTTCAGCGTTAGCGCGGGCGTGCTCGCGTCGCTCACCGGCGCAGAGTCGACGTTCACGTACCTCAACTGGAACATCCAGCGCGGTGCCGTATGGAACGTCGAGAACGCCGTAGAACGCGGCATCCGGGCGAACTGGACGCAAGGCAAGACGACGTTCACCCTTGGTGCGAACGACGGTTACTACTCCGGCAATTACGGCGCTGCCGAGGCGGCGGTCTCGTATGCCCTCGACCCATCCGATTCGATTCTCGCGGTCTGGCTCGACCCGAACGCGCGAACGCCAGGCAACAAGACGACGTCGATCGCGAACAAAGAGCTGCTCAACCTCGTCTATACGAGAACGAGCGGCAAGCTCCAGCTCGCGCCGTACGTGCTATGGGCGCGATCGCCCGCGACATCGGCGCTCGGTTACGCAAATTCGGAAAGCGCGTTCGGCGGTGCCGTGCTCGCGAACCTCACCTGGTCGAACAACTTCTCGACGGCGCTGCGTTGGGAGACGCTCCACAACTCGAGCTCGCCGACCGACGCGAGCCTCAACGCCGACCTGATCGGCTACGGGCCCGGAAGCGGCATCACGTCGTGGACTCTCACCCCGGCTTGGAAGTTGGGCGGAGGGGCGTTTTTCAGGATCGATCTCTCGCAGGCGCATGTCACGGGCGCCGCACCCGGCCTCGCTTTCAGCCCCGCCGGCAACTCGACGAATCAGTCGCGCATCGTATTAGAACTGGGCACCCAGATCTAGACTAGCAGCAATGCTTGCCTTCCCACGCCTCGCGCGCTTCGCGCAGCAAGAACGCGACGATGACCAACGACGCGATGCAGTCGACCCACCACAGCCCGAGAAGGCGTTGTGCGACCAGGCCGACGATGACGACAACAGCCAGATACCAACACGCTACACCCTGAGCCGCGTCGGCGTTGAGCGATCCGCTCTGCAACTTGGCGCCTAACCGTCGCTTCGCGACCGACAGCCACAACATCACCGGAATCGCGACGATCGCGACGGCAAGCCCATCGACCGAGAACTCCTCGCCGCTTCGATTCCAAAGCTTGATGCCCGCCTCGACGACCACGTACGCGCAGACCGCCAAGAGCAACACCGCGGCAATCCGGCTCGCCCGCAATTCGACGCGGTCGAGATGATTGCAGGTTCCTTCGTCGGTGCAGTCATGGCCGAGTTCCCAATCCAGCCGCCAGATCAGAACGCCCGCCGAAGTCATCTCGATCAGGCTGTCGAGGCCGAATGCGGTGAGCGATACACTTCTCGCCGCGATGCCCGACCAGATCGCGACGCCCGACTCCACCGTCATCCACGCGATCGTGAACCATTCGACGAGGATCGCCCGGCTGATCAGCTGCGATCGATCGAATCCCGGGGAGATGCCGCCCGCGATCGGTGTTGCCATGTAGACGTCTAGTCTCGTGCCGGCGACGTCATCACCTTGTATGTCGCGACGGCAAGGAGCGCCCCTACGAGCGGCCCGACGACGTAGATCCATTGATCGATCCACGTACCGGTCACGAGTGCCGGCCCGAACGAACGCGCCGGATTCATCGACGCCCCGGATATAGGCCCTCCGAACAATGCGTCGAGCGCGATCGTGCCGCCGATCGCGATGCCGGCGAAGCTCTTGACGGCCTTGCCGTGCACCGCCGATCCGAAGATGACGAATACGAGCAAAAACGTCATCGCCGTTTCGAGGATCAAGGATGTCGATACTCCGCTCTGCGGCAAGGTGATGCCAAGCTCGCCGGTCTTCCCGAAGATCGCGAAAAGCAGCGCGCTCGCCGCAGCGGCACCGGCGAGTTGCATCGATACATACCAAGGCACCCGTCGTGCGGGGAATTCACCCAGCGCCCAAAAGCCGGCCGTCACCGCCGGATTGAAGTGCGCGCCTGAAACGTGCCCGAGCGCATAGATGAGCGCGGCGATGACGAGGCCGAAGACCAACGAGACGCCGACGTGCGTGACCTCGTGGCTGATCGAATCCACGACGATCGCGCCGGTGCCGGCGAACACAAGAAAAAACGTGCCGACGAACTCGGCGACGAGCGCCCCTCTCAATTGCACTTAGGTCGTCGTCTTCATCGAACGCAGCTGTTCGATGAGGCGCAGCACGCGCCGTTCGATGTCGTCGCGGATCGTTCGGACCGTCAGAATGTCCTTGCCGGCCGGATCGTCGACCTCCCAGTCCTCGTAACGTTTGCCCGGATAGATCGGACAGACATCGCCGCAGCCCATAGTGATGACGACGTCGGCTGCGCGCACGACGTCGTCGGTCATCGGTTTTGGGAATTCTTTGCTGACGTCGATGCCGATCTCGTTTAGAGCCTCGACGACGACCGGATTGATGTTGCCCGCCGGCGCACTGCCCGCGGAGCGCACGTGTACGCCTCCGTGCGATCTTGCATCGAGGAGCGCGGCCGCCATCTGGCTACGCCCCGCGTTGTGCACGCACACGAAGAGCACCTCAGGCTTGTCAGACCGCACAACATTCCTCTGCGTTCGGGTCGGCGTCGGAACAGCACGTCACGCCACCCTCGTTTCGCGTCTCGGTATCTTCGAGTACCGTATAGACCTCCCAATGTCGGCCGTCCGGATCGGCCGCCCACACCTTCGTCTGTTTGGCGTAGCAGCACGTCTCTTCGCGCTCGATGTCGACGGGCAATCCGGCGGATTGCAATCGCGCGATAGCCGCATCGACCGCATCGGCGGAATCGACGACGATGCCGAAGTGGGCCGAATGGCCGGCCTCCGCGCGCGCGTTTCGGTCGAGCGCCAGCTCCAACCCTGGATCGTCGGTGATGAACAGCGCGTAGTCATCGAACGACTTCGCGGGCTCCGCGTCGAGCAAGGTACGATAGAAGGCGACGCTCTTGGCGAGGTCGCGAGTGGCCAGATTCAAATGCGTTTTCACGCTGCTATTGCTTTCTCTGAGAAGAGCGCGTTGACGGCTTTGCGCAGTCGACCGAGGACCCCCGGAGCAAGGCGGTAGTACACCCATGTCCCCGTCCGACTGGATCGAACGAGATCGGCTTCGCGCAGCCAACGCAGGTGATGCGAAACCGTGGGTTGCTCCAGCGGAAGTCCCGCGGTGAAGTCGCAGACGCAGACCTCGTCCTTGGCGCGCGCGAGCGTGGCGAGGATCGCCAATCGGTGCGGGTCGCCCAGCGCCTTGAACAACTGGGCTTGCTCCCCGAAATCGGTGTCGACAACTTTGACGAACGGGGTGCATCGCTGCATTGACATACGTCGATGTTATCGCGTATATCGAGATTTGTCAATATAATAGCTTGAGGGTGCGATTCTGAAAATCGGTCGATGCGGTCAACCGTTAACGCCGCATTCTCAGATATCGGGCTCCATCGGCGCCGTGAGCGCCATATGATATAGAACGGCCGCCAGATTCACCGATCGGCGGCCCGGAGGATTGGAGCGCCGCACGGCGGTAGACCTGAGAGACGTCAATTCCGGGCGTCGCGTACTTGTCATTCCAGGTCGTCAGCGATTCTCGTTCGCGGAGGAGTCACGATGAACATCAAGACCGCCGTCGTTTCTGCGGCAGTTCTCTCGCTCGGATTGACGTTTGCCGACAGGACGCCGGCTCACGCCCAGCCTTACGCCATCTACAAACCGGTCGTCACGAAGGCGGTCGCGTTCGACATCTCACGTCCGGTGCGCTCGATGCCGGTGACGAATTTCGTCGGCGGTGCGCGCGAGGTCCACGAGTACGACGGACCGTTCCCGCGTAACGTGCCGGTCTTCAAAGATCCGGTCGTCCAGCGCGCGATGGGGACCGACCCGAACATCGGGCCGAGCCTCTCGTTCGAAGGCATCAGCAACATCAACGGCGTGCTGCCGCCGGATCCCGACGGCGCGATCGGCATCAACAACTTCGTCGAAATGGTCAATCTGTCGTTCGCGGTCTACGACCGGCTCGGCAACAAGCTCTCGGGCCCGACGACGATCGGCACGCTGTTCAGCGGCTTCTCGGTCCCCGATTGCGCGCAAAATTCCGGCGACCCGGTCGTGCTCTACGACCGCCGAAACGATCGCTGGATCCTCACCCAGTTCACGACTCGCGGACCCAACTATTGGAATTGCGTCGCCGTATCGCAGACCGGCGACCCGACGGGCTCGTACTTCCGCTACGCGTTCGCGGCCGGTCCGAACTTCCCTGATTATCCGAAGTACGGCGACTGGAGCGATTCGTACATCCTGACGTCGCGCGACTTCGGTAACAACGGTTCGTACGGCATCAGCGTCTACGGCCTCGAGAAGAAAAAGATGGTCGCGGGCAATCCGAATGCGCGCAGCGTCCATTTCTTGCTCGACTCCGCTGTGGTCCCGATCGCCACGATCGGTGACGGGCTTCTGCCTTCCGACGTCGACGGTAAGAGCTTTCCGGCCGCCGGCGCACCCGCTCCCATCGTCGGGACGCAGGACGACAACGGCCCGTACGGCGCGTCCTTCGACGCGCTCAACATCTACGATCTCACCGTCCTCTGGAGCAATCCGAACGCGTCGACGCTGACCGGACCGACGCAGTTGGCGACGGCTTCGTTCAACTCGACGTTCCCATGCGGATCCGGCCGGCAATGCATTCCGCAGCCGGGCACGACGGTGAAGATCGATTTCCTCGGCTATCGTCAGCGCCCGACCTTCCGTCTTGCTTACCGGAAGCACGTCGGCTACGAGCAGCTCGTGACGAACCAGTCGGTGCAAGCGAGCCCGGGCGTCGCAGGTGTGCGGTGGTACGAGATCCGCCGTGTCAGCGGTGTCTATTCCATCTTTCAGCAAGGGACGTATGCGCCGTCCGACGGCATCAACCGCTGGATGGGCAGCATCGCGACCGATCATCACGGCGACATGCTGCTCGGCTTCAGCGTCTCGGATGGAAGCAGCATTTTCCCGGGGATCAGGTTCACCGGACGCAAACCTGCGGATCCGCTCGGCACGATGACGCTTCACGAAGCGGTCATCCAAAAAGGAACCGGTTCGCAGTTGAGCTCCGCGAACCGCTGGGGCGACTACACCGCGATGAGCGTCGATCCGGTCGACGACTGCACGTTCTGGTACGTCAACGAGTACATCCAGACGACAGGTTCGGCTCCGTGGCAGACGCGCATCGCGACGTACAAGTTCCGGGGCTGCCACTAGCCCCACGGGTAGGGAGCGGTCGAGATTTATCTCGACCGCCGCGGCCTAACCACTAGACTCTGTAGCGGTCGAGCTTCAGCTCGACCGCCGCGGTCTGACCTGAGCCGCGTGCCCTACGCCGACGCGACCGGCGCGAGCACGAGCAGTTCCTTCGCGCCCGCGTCGAGCACGCGACGCGCGACCGTCGGACCCGCGAGCAAGCCTGGCCGAGCGCGCGCGCCCTCGATGACGATGACGGCCCGCATGTCGCGGCCGCGCCGCGCAAGTTCTTCGTACGGACGCTCGGCGACCGCCAGCGCCCAATCCGCTCGGACGGCGACCGTCGCGGCCTCGAGGACCGAAACGACCGGATCGCGCGCGTGGCGCGGCTTGGAGACGTGAAGCACGTGCAGATCGACGCTGAGCCGGTCGGCAAGCCGCGCCGCACGGTGGATAAGCGCGACGTCGCGTTCGCGCGGCGCCACGCCTAACAGCAGGTCGCCGACCCGCGCCAAACCCTTCGGCGCCGGGCGGCGTACGCGAAGCGCTTCGCGCAGCGCGAGTTCGCGCAGCGCAGATAGGTTCTCGACCTGGAAGAACGACGACAAGGCCGCGTCGACGCGGTCGCGGGGATAGATCTTCCCGGCACGCAAGCGATCGCGCAGCGTCTGCGGGCTCGCGTCGATCAGGACGACCTCGTCTGCATATTCCAGCACGCCGTCAGCGATCGTCTCCCTCACAGTCACGCCGGTCAACCGGCGGACGACGTCGTTCAAGCCTTCGAGGTGTTGGATGTTGAGGGTCGTCATGACCGATATGCCTGCGCGGATGACCGTCAGCACGTCGAGATAGCGTTTCGTGCGCACGCTGCCTGGGGCGTTCGAATGCGCGAGCTCGTCGATCAATGCCACCGCCGGGCGGCGCGACAGGAGCGCGTCGACGTCGAGCTCCTCGTACACGATCCCGACGGACTCGATACGCTTGCGCGGCAGCACCTCGAGGCCGTCGATGAGCCGCTCCGTGTCTGCGCGCCCATGCGTCTCGACGAGCGCGGCCACGACGTCGACTCCGGCGTCGACCATCTGATGCGCGCGGTCGAGCATCGCATACGTCTTGCCGCACCCTGCAGCCGCACCGAGGTAGACGGTCAGCTTCCCGTAGCCTATGCGTTGACGATCTGCAAGCGTCTGACCGAACGCGTAGCCGCTCGCAGCACGGCGTGCGGAGCACTCCTTTGAGTTCGCCCAGGCTGCGTCGACGATGAGAACGTCGCGCACCGCCCCGCCCGCGGCGACGCGTCGAGCGAGATCGCCAAGAGGCAACGCGACGAGCGGCGCGGTGACGCCGGCAAGGTTCGAACCGAGGTTTTCGCTTTCGTTGAGGCCCGCGTTGACGGCGCGCGCCGCGAGCGTCGCGTTTTCCAACGCACCGGCCTCGAGCGGCGCCACCGACAGCGACAGGTTCATCGCATCGGCGAATGCGGCCGCGTGCGCGACGAGGCCGCCCGCATCGACGTCCTTCGGCACGAACGCGAGCGCGACCGACGTCTGCGGAGCTTCGATGCGAGCACGAGCGAGGTCGTCGATCGTCCGCAGCAAGAGCCCTCGGAGTGCGCGAAGCGTTTGCGGACGGAACGGACCTTGCAGCGCGCGGTCGACGTCATCAGGCCGTACGATCAGGCCCGCGTGAAGCCGCGACTCGAGCTGTTCGGGCGAGACGTCGACGGCGACGACTTGATCGGCGCTCCGCAGGAACGAGGTCGGCACGATTTCGCGGACGGGAAACCCGATGAGCGCTTCCGCGGCGGGCGCGACGCTCTCGAGATGCTGGACGTTGAAGGCGCCGATGACCGATCTTCCCGCGGCTTTGAGCGCGAGCGCGTCCTCCCAGCGTTTGACGTGCTGGCCGCCGGCGAGATTCGTATGCGCGAGCTCGTCCAAGACGAATGCTTGATAGTCGGATGCCAGCGCCGCGGCGAGATCGAAATCTTCGAACGTCGATCCGCCGACCGCCACCGTGCGCGGTGGGATGCGAGGCAGCCCGGCGGCGAGCGCCTCGAGATCGCTCCGATCCTTCGTCTCGACCCAGCCGAGCGCGACGCGAACGCCGGCATCGGCGAGCGCGCGCGCCTCGGTCAAGAGGCGATGTGTCTTGCCGGCTCCGGGCGCGTATCCCAAATACACCGTCAGACGCGGTTGTGCGCCCAGGTCTCGAAGTATCTCCTCTGCCCGAGATCGATGGTCTGCGGTGGCCACAGCAGCGTGAGCTTCGCCGCACCGTGCACGGCGTCCGTCTAGAGGTCAGCTAAGCCTTGGGAAGGGAAACCCCGTTCGTGCAACCGCGTGTCGCGATGTGGCTGTCGGTCGCGCTCCTCCTCGGCGCGTGGATCGTCGACATGTTCACACCCGAATCGCTCGTCGCGGCGATCCTCCTCGCGGTCCCGGTCGCGCTCTCCAGCCTCTTTTTGGAAAAACGTTTCACCGCGTGGGTGGTCGTGGCGGCAATCATCGCCGACATCGTCGCCGGTTGGTACAACGGCTTCCACCAGGGTGGACACTACACGGCGATCGCGATCGCGAACCGAGCGCTCGCGGCTTTCTCGATCGTCTTGGTCGGCGTGCTCGGGAGCATCGCGCAGACGGCGGCGCTGCGAAGCGGGCGCCTCGCCGCACGCCAAAAGCAAGCGGAACGCGCCGAGGCGATCAGACATGCGTTCGAGCGCATCCGCTCGTCGCTCAACGTCGACCTCGTCGCTCGCGCGATCGTCCGCGAGGCGATCGGCACGCTCGGTGCTCGCTCGGCTCAGCTATACTTACTCGATGCTTCGACCCAGCCGGAACTCGTCTACCGCTATGACGGGACGCAAGCCGACGTGGGTGTCGAGCGAGCGACGCCGCCATCGCCGTTGACGCAATTCCTCCGCCGCGCGATCGAGAGTCGCGATCTCGTATCGCTCACGCCGAGCGATCCTGTGGCGCGTCTCGCGCTCGACGCTCTGCACGCCGATGCCGCGAGCGTCGTGCCGCTCGCCGACGCGCACGTCTCGCTCGCGATCCTCGTGCTCGCGAGCGGAGACGACGGCCCATCCTCGGGCGAGCGCGAGCCCGATGTGTGGGTCAGGTCGTTCGCCGAACAGGCGGCCACCGCGATCGCGCACGCAGCGACCTTCGTCGAACTCGGCCGGAAAAACGAAGAGCTCGCTCGGGCGAATCGCGCGATCGACGAACGCGGACAGGTCATCCGCGACATCGTGTACGCGCTTTCGCACGATCTGCGGACGCCGCTCTCAGCCGCCGCCATGACGATGCAGCAGGCGCTCGAGGGCAAGTTCGGCGCATTGCCCGCGCAATACGAAGAGATCGTGCGTCGTTCGATCGAGTCGAACAGCGAGCTCCGCCGCCTCGCCGAGACGCTGCTCATGGTCGCCAAATACGAGTCGGGCGAGCACTCGACCGAGCGCGGACCGGTGCAGCTCGGCTCCGTCGCGCGGAGCGTCGTCGACGAACTCGATCCGCTGTGGCGCGCGAAGGGGATCCGCATGCGAGTCGGCGATGACGAGGGCGCCGTTGCCGCGGGCGACGCCCGCGAGATCAGGCGCGCGGTCATGAACCTCGTCGCGAATGCCGTGTCATGGACGCCCGAAGGTGGTACGATCGCCGTCGGCGTCAAACGCGATGGTGACAACGTCGCGCTGTCCGTCGAAGATGACGGTTACGGCGTGCCGCCGTCGGAGAGGCCATCGTTGTTTCAGCGGCTTTCGACGAACGATGCTTCGCGCGTCGGTTCCGGATCCGGTCTCGGCCTCTACATCGTTCGCCGCATCGCCGAGAATCACGCCGGCGCGGCGACATATCGCCCGGTGGATCCGCATGGGAGCGAATTCGCGATCGTCATCCCCGCGTACACGCAAGTCGGACAGCATGCCTGAGCCGGCGGACGTACAAGGCCGCAAGGGCCGCGTCGTCATCGTCGAAGACCATTCGCTCACCCGCGCAGGGCTGCGGCTCGCGCTCGAAGAGGCGGGCTTCGAGGTCGTCGGCGAGGCGGATGACGGTCTGCGCGGTTGGGAAGCCGTCGATCGGCTGATACCGGACGTCGCCGTCATCGACGTCGGCTTGCCGGGTATCGACGGCATCGAGCTGACGCGCCGCATCCGCGCGGCGCATCCCCAGACGCGCGTCGTCATTCTCACGATGCACGACCTCGATAACGAAGTGCTCGCGGCGCTCGCTGCCGGCGCGGACGCCTATTGCGTGAAATCGGGCACGCCGACTGCGGTAATCGCGGCCGTACGCGCTGCTATCGAGGGCGCGGCTTACTTCGACCCGGCAATCGCCCACGTCGTGCTCAGGCACGTCGGCAGCCCTCAGGTCTCCAGGCCCGCCGAGAGCTCCCCGCTGACGGAGCGCGAGACAGAGATCCTTCGGCTCATCGCTGACGGGGTCGGCAACGTCGAAATCGGTCAGCGATTGAGCCTCGGCCTGGGCACCGTCAAGGGCCACATCCGGGATATCCTGGGAAAGCTCTCTGCCGCCGACCGCACCCAGGCGGCAGTCGTCGCCCTCCGCCGCGGTCTGATTTAGCCCCCCTGGTCGGCCCGGGAGCGGTCGAGATTTATCTCGACCCCCGCGACCCGCCCTTCGACTGTAGCGGTCGAGCTTTAGCTCGACCGCCGAGGCCTAGCCGCTTGCCGGCTAGTCGAGCAGGTAATGGCATTTTATGGGCTTTTCGTGTGAAGATACGTTGTGGTATTGACTATGTGATTAGACTGGCTATAATACGTGATATGGACGCTGCCTCCACGAACGACCGGCTCGCCCAGGACGACGTCCTGTCGGACGTAGATGCGCACGGGCACGCGATGGAGATTCCGATCCAGGCTGTCGTCTCCGAGCTCATCGACCGGTTAGGCGCACCGTTGGTGGCCGTGATCGGCGGCGTCCGCGAGACGCGCGCCGTGCTTCAGTGGACGAACTCGAGGACACCGCAGCGGCCGAACGTGCTTCGTTTCGCACTCCAGCTCGCGACGATGATCGCGGGGATGAGCGACGTCGAGATGGCGCGCGCCTGGTTCGAAGGCAGCAATCCCCAGCTCGACGACGCGGTTCCCGCACTCATTCTCCGCGATCATCCATTAGCGGAAATCCAGGCGAATCTCATGGCGGCAGCGAGGTCATTCGCGCTTCGAGGGAGCCCCAAGGCGTCCTGAAATCGGGCGGTCGTCACCGATGCAAAACCCCCAGTTAACCCGCGTTGTATCCATGTCACATTCGTTATAGGATTGTGCCATGCAGCTATATCGCGATGTGGCGCGCGCGGCGTTCGTCAGGCAGCCGATCGGCGACGACGAGTACATCCACGTCTTCGGAGAGATCGATACCGAGACCGACGCGGACTTCCGTCAGACCATCGCTGAAGCGGCTCGAAGCGCGAAGCGCGTCGTCATCGACTTCAGCCGCTGCACCTACGTCGGATCGCAAGGCTTTGGCGTGCTCTTCGATGCGAAAAAACTGACTGATCTTGCCGTCATCGCGCCGGCGCGAATCAGGCGGCTTATGGGCATCGTCGGCCTCTCCAGCCTCCTCATCGGGCCTCACACAGACTGAAATGGAGCGGTCGACCCTTACGGTCGACCGCCGATAAAGAACTTGGGAGCGGTCGAGATTTATCTCGACCGTGTGGTATGCCGAGCGAAGCTCGGCGTGGAGCGGTCGGCTCAACAGGCCGACCTCCAGTCCTCACCAAACCTCATCGTCGATGAGCGACGCCGTGCTCGGCGAAATCACGATCGATGAAGCGGATGACGACGACCGCGAATGGTGCGCGCAGCTCATGGCGTCGTCGGAACCGTGGCTGACGCTCGGGCGGACGATCGATCAGACGCGGCCGCTCTTCCATCGCACGGACAGCGAGCTCTATGTGGCCCGGCGCGACGGCATGGCCTGCGGCTTTCTCTTACTGAGAGATCGCGGGATCATCTATTCTCCGTACATCGCGTCGCTCGCGGTGTCGCCCGACTCACGCGGGCTCGGGATCGGTGGCCGCCTCCTCGATTTCGTCGAAAAACGTGCACGTGAATCATCCAAGCACATCTTCCTCTGCGTTTCTTCCTTTAATACACGCGCGCAAGTGCTCTACGACCGCCACGGCTACGCCGTCGTCGGCGAGCTCAAGGATTACATCGTCGACGGGTTTTCCGAGTATCTCATGAGCAAGCGTTTGCGATAGTCGCGCCATCGGAAAGGAACTGTCGTGTCGGTTGAGTGGATCGGGATCATACTGTCGGCCGCGACCCTCATCGTCATCGGCGCGACGGCGGTCGCCGCGGTCGTCCAACTCCGACACCTGCGCGCAAGCAATCAGCTCAGCGCTCTGCTCGAGATCCTCGATCAGTGGAACGCGCCCGCGCTGCGCGAGGCATATGCGCGGTTCCATAGCGACTTACCCGCGAAGCTGACCGATCCGAACTTTCGCGCCGATTATTCCAACGAAGGCAGCATGGATCGAAGCGCGCATCCGGAGATGCTTGTGTTCGACTTTTGGGAGCAGGTCGGCACGTACGCCAAGCACGGCCTGATTGACGAACGGATCTTGCTCGACATCATCTCGGCGCAAGTATATAACGCGTGGAAGAGAGCCTCGCCGGCGATCGTGCTCGCGCGCAAAACCAACGGTGGCGCCGTCGCCGAGAACTTCGAGTACCTTGCGGTCAGAGCCGCACTGTGGAACAAGAAATACGGCGACGGGACCTACCCTCGAAGCCTTCCACGAATGACCGAACTCGAGCCGGGGTCGGCTCGAGTTCCTAGCGACTGACCTCCAGATCCGACGCGGCGGATCAGAGCCCGAACGGATACGCCTCTTCGCCGTGCAGCTCGACGTCAAGTCCCCGCTCTTCCGCCGCCGGATCCACTTTCGCGGGTGTGATCTTGTTGATGAGCCACAACATCGCGTAGGTGAATACGAACGCCCACAGACTGCAGACGACGGCAGCGGTCACCTGCTTGCCGAAGAAGCCGACGCCGCCGAGCAGCAATCCATCAGCGCCGTTCGGATTCCACGCGGTCGACGCGAACACACCCAGTAGGATGATGCCGAGCGAACCGCCGATGCCGTGCACGCCCCAGACGTCGAGCGCGTCATCCCAGCCGAGCCGGTTCTTCAGCGCGACGGCGTAATAGCAGACGAGGCCCGAGACGATGCCGTAGATGACGGCCGTCGTCGGCGAGACGAAGCCGGCCGCCGGCGTGATCGTCGCAAGCCCCGCGACGGCGCCGGTCAATAGCCCGACGAACTTCGGCTGACGTCCGCGGACCCACTCGACGATGAGCCACGCCACCGCTGCGAACGACGCCGCGATATCCGTGTTCAAGAACGCAGATGCGGTCACGGGATCGACGCGAAGCTCCGAGCCCGCGTTGAAGCCGTACCATCCGAACCACAACAGGCCCGTACCGAGCGCTATCAACGGAACGTTGTGCGGCCTGTTTTCGACCACGGAACGGCGACCGACGTAGAGCACCGACGCGAGCGCCGCAAAACCCGCGGACGCGTGGACGACGATGCCGCCGGCGAAATCGAGCACGCCCCATTTCGCGAACAACCCGAGCGGGCTCCAGAGCATGTGCACGAACGGGAAGTATACGAGGATGAGCCACGCGGTCAGGAACAGGAAGTACGCCTTGAACGTGACCCGGTTTGCGAACGCACCGGTGATGAGGGCAGGCGTGATGATCGCGAACATCATCTGATACGCGATGTGCACGATGAGCGGGATACCTGCATCGTTCCCCGTGAACATCGTCTGCAGCGTCACGCCCTTGAGGAACGCGTAGTAGGTCGGATCTCCGATGATCCCGTGCCAATCGGGGCCGAAGCACATAGAGTAGCCGAACGCGTACCAGAGGACCGTCGTCCACCCGAGCGACATGAAGCTTTGGATCATGATCGTCAGGACATTCTTGCGTTGGACGAGGCCGCCATAGAAGAACGCGAGACCGGGCGTCATGAGCATGACGAGGCTCGCGCAGATCAGCATAAAAGCGGTGTTGTAACCGTTGAAGACGGGGATGTGCGGTGTCACGTCGGCTCCTTGTCTTGCGCCCGGACGCTAGCAGATCGCGCCACGCGCAAAAAGCCGTCCGACGATGCATATCCATGCATGGTCGCGACGGGAAGGTCGTAAATTCTTCGCCGGAACCGGCGCGCCACGCCTGCACATCGCTGCGAAGGCCGCCCGACCGAGACGCTCGAAAACGAACGGCTGGCGACCGGAGCTCGGCATTTCGAACGACCGACGGCGCTGTTCAGCTCTCGCTTGGAGGCGTGATCGATGATCGCTTTGATCGTTCCGACGCTCGTCGCATCCTTAATGCTGGGCTCCGATTCTGGATCGGCGAAGGCCGAGTCGCTCGTCAAGGCTTGTAGAGCGGCGTTCAACGACAACCATCTAGATACCGCGCTCGCCGATTGCAACAAGGCGATCGCCCTCGATCCTAGCATAGCCTCGGCTTACGCGTTTCGCGGCGATATCAAAGACGTCCGCGGGGATCATCATGGCGCTCTCGCTGACTACAACATCGCCCTGAAACTCAATCCGAATTATCAGTACGGCTATGCGACTCGTTGCGACACGAGACGCGAACTCGAAGATTACACGGGCGCCAAAGCCGATTGCACGAAGGCGATCGGTCTCAACCCGGGCGACGGCTACGCATACGACCGTTTCGGCTATCTCGATCTCGACACAGGCAACGATGCGGCAGCCGTCAAGCACTTCACGACCGCGCTCAAGAACGATCCGACGCTCGTCAACTCGTATGCGGGGCGATGCCACGCCTACGACAATCTCGAGAAATACTCGCAAGCGCTCGAGGACTGCAAGAGCGCGCTCGACATCGACCCGAACAGCGATGATGGGCTCTTCTATCTCGCATGGGCTGAGCGCAACGACGGGAAGGCAGCCGATGCCATCGGGCACTGGAACACGTACATAAAACGCAACCCAGACGACGCCGTCGCCTTCTACAACCGTGGGCTCGCCAATCGCGACGCGGGCGAGTTAGCGGCCGCGAAGAGCGACTTCGGCACGTACATCGAGCGCAAGCCGAAGGACGGTGACGGTTTCTACGAGCGTGGGCTCGTCGAAGAGAAGCTCGGCGACAAGGACGCAGCGCTGACTGATATGAAAGCCGCGCTCAAGCTCTACCAGATCGCGGGCGACGACCAGAGCGCGAAGCAGGCCACCGACGAGATCAACAAGCTCGAAGGGAACTAGGCGCCGAGCTTCGTCTCACCGAGGATCAGCCGCGTGTGCGTCTCCTGCACACCCGGCTGCAGCCGCAATTTGACGATCTTCTTGAATAGATCGTCCTGATCGGCGCACGCGAGCTTCACCTGATAATCGTAGTTCCCGCTCACGGTCGTGTATTCGACCGCACCTGCGAGCGTGCGCAGTGTCTGTTCAAGCCGCAACGAATCGGCGCCGGGTTTCACCCGGATGTCGACATAGACGATGAGCGGCCGGCCGAGCGCGGTCTGATCGACGATCGCCGTGAAGCCCTTGATCACCCCGCGGCGTAGCAATTTGCGGACGCGCTCCGCGGTCGCATTCGGGCTAAGATTGGCGCGCCGCGCGAGTTCGAGGAACGACATCCGCCCGTCTGTCGCAAGCAGACGGATTAATTCGCTGTCGATCTTGTCACTCATGGTGAATCAAACCACCGATTGGCAATTTCATGGCGTATATTTGGTGATAATCCATATTTGTGCCGTGATATACTTGCTCCGCGGGTCGTATTCCGCCTCGATTTGGAGTATCGTAACGATGTTGACCGCTGCCCTCGCCGTATCCGTCGCCGTCGCTCTTGTTGCCGCATCCCCTCAACCCGCACCGAGCCCGGCCCCGTGCACGTCGACCGAGCACCGGCAGTTCGATTTCTGGATCGGCGATTGGAACGTCAAGGACACCGCATCGGGAACGCCTGCCGGGCACAACCTCGTCACGCTCGAGCAAGGCTCGTGCGTTCTCCAAGAGCACTGGCGAGGCACTGATGGCTCGACCGGCACGAGTTTCAACATCTACTACGCCGGCGATAAGCAATGGCACCAGACGTGGGTCGACAGCACCGGTCTGTTATTGCGGCTCGACGGCGGACTCGTCGACGGCAAGATGGTGCTCAGCGGCAAGCGCGTCAACCGCGCCGGCAAGCTCGTCACCGACCGGATCGTTTGGACGCCCGAGGCGAACGGCGACGTCCGGCAGGTTTGGGACTTTACGTCCGACGACGGAAAGACGTGGCAGAACGTCTTCGACGGTACGTACGTGCGCGCCCATTGAGGCGATCGTCGACGTTCGCGATCGCTGCAGGCATCGCCGTGTTCGCGCTAGCCGCAGCTCAAGCGTCTCCGGCGCCGGCGCAGCCATCCGCGCCGGCGTCGGCGACATGCGACAAAGATCCTGGCTTCCACACGCTCGATTTTTGGCTCGGCACTTGGCGCGTCACCGTTGACGGCCGCTACGACGGAACCGACGTCGTGACGAAGATCCTCGACGGCTGTGCCGTGACCGAAGATTGGCGCGATGCCGGCGGCGGCAAGGGCAAGAGTCTCTTCTACTACGACCCGTTCGAAAAGACGTGGTCGCAGGTCTGGGTCACCGATGAAGCTACCGTTCGCGGCGGTCTTAAGATGAAGCGTCTCATCGCGATCTATCCTGATAAGGGAACCCGTTTCCAGGGCATCTTGCCAGGACCACCTGGGTCGAAAATCGTCCTCGATCGCACGACGCTCACGCCGATCGACAACAATGCGGTCCACCAGATCATCGAGATCTCACTCGATGGCGGTTCGACGTGGCGGACGACGTACGACGCGCGCTACACGCGCGAATAAGGGGAGCGGTCGAGATAAATCTCGACCGCCGCGACCTTTCCTGAGTCTGTAGCGGTCGAGCTTTAGCTCGACCGCCGCGGACTCGCCTTACTTGAGGATCGTGATTGTCGGATCGCCGGTCGGCTTGCCGCCGGTCGACCGCGGATCCCAGAGTATCCAGACCTTCCCGTAGGTCTCGAGCAGCGACGCGATGACTTTCTGCGACTGCTCCTTGGTCAGACCCGGCATCATCGCGACCTTCAGTTTCGGGATCTCGACGCGATGGTAGTGCCATTTCGCGCGCTCGTCCGCGCTGTACGTCTTCCACACCGACGTCGGTACGATCGTCTCGACGCCGACCAGGTGTCCGTTCGGACCGTCCGAGTCGTAGAGCTGGCACTCGATGAACGACGGTGAGAACGTCTTGCACCAGTGGTGGATGATCTCGTCGGGGTGGCCCGTATAGTGCTGACTCGCATCGATATGGAGCGTGTAGCCGGCTACCGGCGATGACGTCGACGCCGACATCATGCTTGCGCTAGCGACCTGAGCCGGCCGGTGGAAGAGCGCGATCGAAGCGACGATCGCGAGCAGTGCCGCGAACGCGGCGGCGTACTTGAAGCGCGACATGGACCCTCCTCTCGTGCGACCGGGCTCAAAACACGAAGAGCCCGTCCGCGAACCGTTGACGTGCTTATGCGCGAGAGTTAGTCGAAGCGCAGGCCGGACCTCTAGAACCGAAGGCTCGTGCGGCTCAAATTGTACGGCGCGACCAGGCGGTCGATCCGGGCGCCGAGACCGTCGCTAGGAGCAGCGCACCGCCGAACGCAGAGAATACGCCGTAGCTCACGGGTGCGACGATGCCGAGCGCGACGGTCATGGTCACCGCGAAAGCGAGGAGTAACCCCGCAGCGACCCTGGCCGCCAGTCTCGGCCAAAGCCCGAGCATCAGCGCTATGCCGAGGGCGGATTCGATTATCGTGTCGACGATCGCGAGCGGTGAAGCGAGGGCGCTGGGCACGAACCAATTGAGGATCGCGACGTACGCGACGAAGTGCTGCCAGTCTCCCCAAGAAACGTTTCTCGCACCGTGAGGGCCGAGCACGCCGAAGCGATCGGCGACGGAGACTAGAAACGCGCTGCCGAGCGCCAATCGGACAATCCACGCGGCGACCGAGACAGCGAACTTGCTTTTCTCGCGCTTGCTCATCAGGCATCCGGAGTTCGAGCGTCGTTAGGTTAGTCTTGCACCCGGCGCGATCGGGTCAGTAGACGGCCAACATAGTTCATCGAAACTTGGGCGAAGCAGGGATCGAACCTGCGACCCCTCGCGTGTGAAGCGAGTGCTCTACCGCTAAGCTATTCGCCCAGATGTCTCGCGTTCTACCACGTGGCCCTTCGCGCTGCCTGCCGGCACGAGCGAACTTCGGGCAGTTCGGTGTTTGTTGCGGACATCGTGTGAAGTTCCGACGAAGCCCGTGAAGGTCGATAGCCACATGTGAATCTGACTATCACAGGTAGCGCTGGCCCTGTCATATCCGGGCTGCTGGGCCAATAATACATACGTGAGGTCTTTTGCTACGGCGGCCTATCGAGACAAGGTCATGGCGGACTGGGTACGCCTGTTCAACATCATCGTTCGCATGGTCGTCTTGTCGCTCATGGTCGGAACCCTCTTGGAGTTCTTGCTCGTCAGCGTCCAAGCGGCGAAGACGAGCTCGACGGATGTCGCCCGCGCAGACTATCAGGTGTTCGACTCGCAGCCGTCGCCGGACTCGCAATCCATGGGGATCGCCGGCGGCCATTAAGATCCGCGATGGCGGTCACGTACCCTTCTGGCCGCCCACGTAGAAGATCACCTTCAAGATCGCCTGCGGCACCGTCACGAGCGAGTTCGGGTCGCCGTATGCGAGGTAGAACTCTTCGTCACGCGTCCGCAGGTGATACGCGACCGAGACGTTCGAACATTCGCCGATGCAGTTGCCGCCGCCGTTCGGCACGGGGGCGATGCCGATGACGCGCCGCAAGCCGAGCGCGAACGACGAGCTCGAGCTGACCTGGTATGCATACGCCGCGCCGTCGAACCATTGGACGTTGTCGTTGATACCTTGCGGCATCCACTGCGCGGTGTCGTCGACCGTGAACGTCAGCGAGCCGCGGCCTCCGACCTTGAGCGTCGAGCTGCGGAACCACGTGTCGAGCGTGCCGACGCCGTAGCGGCCGGTGTACCAAGCGATCGACGTCGGCGTCGACGATGCCCCATGGGTCGGGAAATTGTTCAGGTTGTTCTGCATGCCGCTGTGATAGGTGAGGCTGACGCCGGCGCTTTGCGAGATCGGCGCAAGCACGGATGTCGGCCCCGTCCCAAAGCGCCAGTAGTCGGAGCCTGAGGACAATTGCACGTCGATCGTGTTTTTCGTCAGAAGATCGAGGAGCACGCTGTTGTCGCTTTGCGCTTGGCCGTCGGTGACGCCTTGATAGCGGTCGCCGAACACGCTCACGCCGGCCGACGTCAAGATATCTTGCGGCGCGAACGACCATACGCGCGCGGAATAGAGCGCGTAGCCCGCGATGCCCGGGTGCGAATCGAAGCCATCGAGCGGATTGAACTGATCGCCGAGCTTTCGGACCGCTCCATAGAGCGCGAAGGTCTGCGATCCCCAGCCGGTGCCCGCGTCGATCCAATTCGCCTGCGATGCGTCGGTCACGAGCGTGCCCGATTCAGTCGCATAGTTCGCGTAAGCGCTGAAATTCCTGCCGTTGAACCACGACACGCCGCCCTCGTTCGAATCGTCGATGGTGCCGGGCACATCGGTCGCTACGTGTTGGAACGCACCGTTCCAATGCGTGTCGGGCGACGTGTAGTTCAGCGCGCCGGCGGCATCCGTGCGGCCGGAGCCGATCGAGTCGAAACCGGCGAGCCCGAATAGCCCTTGGCGGCCTTCGAACGCATAGCCGTCGAGCGGCGTCGGGATCGCCGGAGTGTAGAGCGTCGTGTGGAAGCCGCCGCAGACGTCGCAGTTGAAGTTATTGTAGTAACCCGCTGATTGCGTGAAGAACGGCCGGACTTCGCCGAAGACGCGTGCATACACCGTCGGCGAGATCGATTGCTGGTCGAGCTCGACGTTCGAAAAATCCGGGTGGATCGTGCCGAAGACGGATGCCGTCTGCGTGACCGGCACCGAGAAATCTGCGCCGAAGTGCGACCCCGAACCGCTCACAGAACCGCTGGCAACTCGATCGAGACCGTAAAGGCCGATGCGCGGGCTAGGCAAGGGCGGGCGGACGACGAGCGACATAGTGACGTCGCCTGCTCGAGATACGTCGTCGGGATTCGTTTGGGTGGCGTCGTGCGCCCATACGTCGAGCTCGCCGGTCGAGCGCACGTAGCGCGCGAACTGCATGAGCCACGTGCCCTGATGCGCACCGTGGACGACGGCAAGCGGGATCGCCATCGTCACCGTGTAGCCGTCCGCGTTCGTCCAGCCGTGTGACTGCCATTGGGGCGCGAACGCCGTGTTCTCGCTCGAAGCCTCGTTGTGCGACCCGTTCGGGTTGGCTTCGAATTGGTATTGGAAGCCGCCGGGTCCGGTCGGCCACAGATCGACCCACACGGCGTCGTCGCTCCACGCGATTCCGCCCCCGATGTTGCTTCCGCCGGTGACCACGTCATCGCTATGCTGGTTTGCGATGATCGGCTCGTGCTGGACCGCATCGAAGCGCACGTACAGATAATGCCCATCCGTCACAACGCGCACGGCGGTCGAGTCGGTCGCAGGCTTGTCGTGCTGAACGTTCCAGGGCAGCGTTATCGCCGTGGTGACCGGCCACGATGCCGCGCCATGACTGCTGTCGAGCGGCGGTGGCGCCTGAACGGCGGGTACGAGCAAAGTGAGCATTTTCGCGCCTCCGACTCCCTCATGACAGACGATAACAAATCCGGATAGCCGTTGTCAACTATAAATATAGTAGTAGTGACTCGCACTCGAGTAGGCCGCACATATACTAATTGCTACTCGGCCCGGCCTAGAAGTGTGTCAGTGTCGGACTGCGAATCGCTGGCTCAAATTTCAGGGTCGAGTGGTATAATCTCGCAAGTCATGAACAGGTTCACGAGTTTCAGCTTGGCGATCGCCGCTTTGGCCGCGGGGCTCACCTTCGTCGCCACCACGAGCGCCGCGGTCGCACGTGAAGAAGCGATCTACCGTTTTACGAACGTCGCCGACGGTTTCGGGCCGCTCGGACTCGTCGCCGACGCAGAGGGTGATCTCTACGGCACGACCTACCTCGGAGGCCCGAACACGAATTGCTATCTGGGCTGCGGCACGGTCTTCGAACTGTCGCCACCCTCGACGCCGGGCGGCAAGTGGACGAAGACGACGATCCACGCCTTCAATTCGGACGGTGTCGACGGTTACCAGCCGACGCCGACGATCTTCCTCGCCGACCCTGAGGGCAACGTCTACGGCACGACGTACTCCGGCGGCGCGCACAACGCCGGCGCCGTCTACGAACTCGTGCCACCGATCGAGCAGAACGAGCCGTGGACCGAGTACATCCTCTTCTCCTTCCAGTACGGCGGTACGAGTCCCGACATCGGCGACGCGCTGTTCCCGACTGCTGGTGGCGGATTCTACGCGACGACTATCGAGGGTGGATCTGCCGGAGGCGGCACGCTTTCGAGCCTATCGCCTGGGACCCGTTCGCTCAAGCTAAACGTTCTCCACGCATTCGATCGGCAGCGCAACGCTCGGCCCCCTGGACGATCACTCGTCTTGGATCGTAGCGGTAACATCTACGGGATCAGGTTCGGCATGAACGGCGTGTGCACGCCCGATTTCCCCTCGTATTGCGGCACGGTATACCGCTTTATGCCCGGCACGTCAAAGTACGACGTACTCCACCGCTTCGAGGGCGAGAGCGACGGCTGGTTCCCGAACAACGAATTGACGCTCGGCGCGAACGGTCATCTCTTCGGAACGACGCAGGCAGGCGGCGCCTACACCCAGGGCATCGTGTTCGAGCTCGAGCCGAATAAGAGCGGTCCGCCGTGGATCGAAAATATAGTCTTGAGCCTCGGCGCCGATGGCGACTTTGACCCACTGGGTGGCGTCGTCTTAGGGAACGGTGGCTCTCTCTTCGGCACGACATCTGGCAACAACATCAACGCCGGCGCGGTCTACCGCTTGTCGCCGCCCGGCATGCAGGGCGGATCTTGGACGGAGTCGATTCTTTACCGCTTTAGCGGCGGTGCGGATGGCGACATGCCAAACGACCAGCTGACCCGAGGACGCGACGGATTCCTATATGGCACGACGTACGCCGGCGGTAAGGGAACGTGCTCGTACTACGGTCCCGGCTGCGGCGTCATCTTTCGCGTCGCGCCGTAAGCGGCAGTCCCCGCGTGCCGAAGAACGTCGCTGAACCTGGCATGACGACGTATGTCCAGCCGCCCTTTGCGGGCGATTTGCGCAAGATCGCGGTGAATCGCTTGTCCATGAAACGCTCATTGGAGGAAGTGTCGGCACGTCTAGATTTCTGACGGCGCTGTTCGAGACCTAGGCCATTGGTCGCAAGTGCCTTCCTCCTCGCTTCATTAAGACACGACTCAACTGGGCGTCGCCTAGTCGCTTCGGATCTTGAGGAGGATCGAACTTGATGAAGCCCCTGAGCTTCTTGTGTCGCATCGCGTTCACACTAGCGTTCGTCGTTGCGTTGCTTGCGACTGCGTCGCACTCCGCGCTTGCGTTTAACCCGACCGTCACAGCGCAGCCCGTCATCGGACGGCTCGTCTACATGCATCAGGTCAACATGCGGTTCGCCCCGCAGGCGAAGTACATCCCGATGACTCGCGAGGGCGAGATGCCGTTCCTCGTCGGCGTCAGCCCGGCGACGTGGTATCTGCGCAAAGAGGCAGCGCGGCACAATCCGATGGCGCCGTACGACGTGCACGCGTTCCCCGGCAACTACGATCTGATGCCGAACACGCCACCGGCGAGCGTGAAGTTCGACGGCATGGCCGACTCCGCGAGCATCTGCCAGTATTTCGGCGGTTGCGAGCCGCCCGACATGGCCGTCGCAGCGTCGTCAAGTTTCGAAGTCCAAGCGGTCAACACGTCGGTGGCCGTCTACGACCCGACCGGCGCGATCCAGCCCGGCTGGCCGAAAAATTCGCAAGTATTTTTCAACGTTCCGAACCCAGGTTCGTGCGATCCGAACGGTCCGTTCACGAGCGATCCCCGCGCCATCTACGATCCCACGGACGGCCACTACTGGGTAGCCATGCTCCAAGTCGAGGGCGCGTTCGGTATCAACAACTGCCCGCTTCAGTCGCTCTATTGGGTGGCGGTCACGCAAACAACCGACCCGAACGGCACGTGGAACGTCTACGCGTTCGACATGACGTTCGGCGCGCAAAATGCGGCTGACTACACGCAGATCGGTCTCGATAAGCGGGCATTCTATTTCGGCGGAAATATGTTCAACAAGTTCGGATCGGCCTATCTGTACGACGAGATCTTCGCCGCGAGCAAGGCAGGTATGGAAGCCGGTTCGACCGTCACCGCGCACGGACTGAAGGATATCAAGGTCGGGTCGACGCTGCTCGACACCGTCCAGCCGGTTGTCGCGGAAGGGCGCTCGGCACCCGCCGAGTTGTTCGTCAGCTCGTTCAACATGGACTCCGACTGCTCGAGCGCCTGCACCGGCATCAACGTGCTCGCGATGGCGCACGCTCTGACGAACCCGTCGCTCACGATGCAAACGGCGACGTCGATGAACTACTCGTATCCGCCGAACGCGGACGAACCCGGCTGTTCGCAGTGCGTTGAGACGCTCGATACGCGCATCTCGGCGACGCCGGTGTACACGAAAGGCAACATCTGGTTCGCTCTGGGCACCGGTGCGAATAACGGTTCGGGCGGTACGGTTCCCGGCGTCATGTGGGGCGAGATCACGCCGACGTTCAGCGGAACATCGCTGACCGCCGCGACGATGGCGCAGAACGGCGTGTTGTCGTTCACGGGCGACCGCGACGCGTCGTTCGGCGCGCCGATGCCCGACAAGGCCGGCAACATGGCCATGGTCTTCGACTCGATGAGCAGCACGCTCAACCCGTCGATCTACTACGCGGGCCGCCGGCACGCCGACGCGCTCGGCACGCTGGAGAATCCCCGCCTCCTTCGGATGGGCATCACGGCCACGTTCGACGGACGCTGGGGCGACTACGAAGCGTCGAGCTACGAGGGAACTACGACGAATCGCATCTGGATGGCGTCTGAGTATTCGCCGTCCAACGGCGACTGGGCCTCAGAACTCGGCGCAACCAAGTTCTAACCAACGATCCCGACAATGACTGTAGCGGTCGAGCTTTAGCTCGACCGCCGCGGCCTCGCCTCACTTAATGTAGTAGGCCGGGCGAATGCTCGGCCTTTTTTTCGTTCATATCGCTCCGGGTCGCGACGTGTGTGGATGCATACGTTCCGGCGGCGCCATCCTCGTGACGTTCGTCATCGGCAACCGCGGCGCGTCGACGCCAGTCCGCTTCGCGACGATCCGGTATTCGAAGCTCAGGCTGTGATGCCCATGCCGCAGCTCGCGCACGATGAACCCGTTCGGCCCGCGAGTCGCGACGAAAAGCCCCTCGCAGTCGCCTTCCGGCGTCACCGCCACGAGGTACTCGCTCGCCGGATCGATGACGTTGACGAATTTCGGATCAAGCGCGACGTTCGCGACTCCGTCGATCAGAGTCGCTTCACCGTTGTCCTCGATCGTCGGCTCGGTCTCCATCGGTGCGTACTCGTCGACATCGTGGACGCGCTTTCCACCGATGATGCAGCCCGAATTACAAGAGCCGTGCGTATGGATGAGCCCGTCGATGAATATGTCACCGCCGTCGGTCACGTTGAAGTCGGCGGTGCCCGATGAATTCTCCAGGTTCAAGACGCCCGTTCCCGTGTTCGACGTGCCCGAGAAAATGTCGAGGACTTGGGAGGCTCCCGGTGCGGCTGAGAAGGTCACCGTTCCGGAATCTATCCGCAGCCCGTTCCCGCCCTCTATGCTCCCCAATGCGCTCAGGGTGCCCTGATCGCTGATTTTCCCCACGATCAGGTTGCCGCTCAGAAGCCCCGCGCCGGTGCTCGACACTTGGAAAACGTCTCCTGAAGGCCCGACTCCTTCGATGAGCAGGTTCGTCGGCCCCGATGTATGCTGGACGACGAGCGAAGACGCCGAGTCGTTCGGGCCCTGATTCGTCACGATCGACGACGCGCTTTGCGAGAAGGCATAGATGCCGTTCGCGCTCGTGCCGTTGCCGAACGCGTGAAGGCCGTCGTCCGCCGGACCGCCGTCGGCGAGCACGCCCGCGCCGTTGTTGTCGTGCGTCGTCGCTATGTCGCGGCCGGCGACACCGAAGGCGCCCGCTCCCGCGGTTTGTCCATAGACGCCGGTGGAGAGCGCCGATAGGCCCTGCACGGCATTGTACGACGCCGACGTGCCGGTCACGCCGGCCCCAAAGGTCGAGGTGCCGAGCACTCCGGAATCGAGGTTGCCTGACGTGCTCAGATCCTCGCCGAGAACGCCCGCCTTGCCGGCCGTCTTTCCCGCGCTCTTGAACTTCGTCTGGCCGTGCAGCGCGTTGCCCTTCATCGAGACGCCCTTGATAGCGTCACCCGAGCCCGTGTTATCCCACTCCAAGCAGGGCGTCGAGAGCGCACACGACATCGCACCCTCGATCGCCGCCCGCGCCGGCGGTATCGTGACCGTGACGATCGCACAGATCGTGAGCGCGGCACATGTCGCGATCAGCGCTCGTAGATGTTTGCCCATCAGTGACCTCTTTTCAGCACGCGACGGACGGCGTGCGGCGCCGGCGGCATCGCGACCGGACGGACATCCATCATCGGCAGCCGCGCCCCGCTCACGCCGAAGCGCTTCGCGACGATGCGATATGCGAACCCGAGCGTCGCATGACCGCCCTGAAGTTCGCGTACGACGAAGCCGTCCGAGCGGCGATCGGCGACGTAGAGGCCTCGGCAATCGCCTTCCGGCGTGATCAATACGACGTAGTCCGAATTCGTGTCGATGACATTCGCGAACTTGGGATCGAGCTGCACATGCGCCACGCCTCCGACGAGCGTCGCTTCCCCTGTGTCCTCGATCGTCGGTTCTGCTTCGGATGAAGCATACGCATCGACCGAGCGCACTTGTTTGCCGCCTTGAAGACAACCGGTATGGCACGACCCGACGGTAAACAAGTGACCCTGGAGGTACATGTTGCCGTACGTCGTGACTCTCAAATCCGTAAACCCGGCGTGGCCGACGTCGAAGACATCCTGTTCGAAGCCGTTTGAGCCCTCGGCCCCTTGGACGTAGACGGTCGGCACGTTCGTGTTGTCGTAGCTGATGAGCCACGCCGCGTTGCTGTCCGGGCTCGTCACATACAGCGCAGCGGCATTGGAGGGACCGTAATCGTCCAACACCCCGGAGTTTGCGATCGAGGTGCTTTGCACGGCGCCGGCATTCAGTGATCCGGCGAACAGCTCGCCGGAGAACGCGGCGGTCCCTGAGTCCTGAAGATAGAAGATGTTCCCCGACGTGCCTTGGACTGAGATCGCGTCGTTGATGACCTTGCCCGTGTCATTGATCGAAAGTGTCGGCGCTAGGTCGGTCGATCCGACGTTAAGGGCGAGCGCCGAACCGGTCTGCGAGAACGCGTAGACGCCGTTCGCGTTCGCACCGTTGCCGAACGCGTGCAACCCGTCATCGCTGGAACCGCCGTCCGCGAGCACGCCCGCACCGTTGTTGTCGTGCGAGGTCGCCGTGTTGCGGCCGGCGACGCCAAAGCCGGGAGCGGAGCTGCTCTGGCCGTAGACCCCGCTCCCGACGCTTGAGGAGAACCCCTGAACCCCGTTGTAGGCCGATGACGTGCCGGTGACTCCCGCTCCATTCGTCGACACGCCGGACACGCCTGAATCGAGATTTCCCGAGGTCGAAAGATCCTCGCCGAGCACGCCGGCCGTTCCCGAGGTTTTGCCGGCGCTCTTGAACTTCGTCTGCCCGTGCAGCGCGTTGCCCCTAGAAGAGACGCCCTTGACCGCATCCCCGCCACCGGTGTTATCCCATTCCAGACATGGCGCCGATTGCGCGCACGACATCGCATCCTCTATCGCCGCGCGAGCGGGTGGGATCGATGCTATGCCAACGACAACGGCGGCGATAGCGAGGCAGATCAGGCTAAGCTTCGTGTGTTTCATGACGACAAGGTAACAGAGCGCCGTGCGCGCCGCGTGCTTATCGCCGCTGAACGCTCGGGTCCGACCGCAATTGGAGCGAGATGAAGTCGCCGACTTCAGCGGCACTTCCGACGAACAATCGGCGACCTGTCGCCACGTGCTGCACCGAGCCGCGCCACTGCGGATCGGCGCCGCCGCGCTCCCGCCACATCCGAACGAGGAAGACGTGTTCTGTCCGCTGGTCGCCGTTGTCCAATGACCGCTCCGCTCGAAAGCCGTGGATCAGCGCGTCCGGCGGCGCGTGCCTGCCGGCTGTTTGCGCTTCTTGGCCCCACCATAGCCGACGGGCGCGCCGCCAGCGTACGCGGGCCATTCGCCGCGGTCGGCGGCCGCCACCGTCTCGACGCACAGGGGTAAGGAAAGGAAGGCGGCCCGCGTCTGCGGATCGGCGATCCGGCCCGCGAAGGCTGCCATCTCCGAAACGGCCCGATCGAGCAGCTCTCGGGCGCCCGTTTCGTCGCCTGTCGCGCGTTTGACGAGCGCTCCGACCCACCAGCAATAGTGCGGCCAGAAGCTGCCTGCGTTCGACGACTGCGCGACCCCGAGCATCGTGTCGGCCACAGCAACGGCCCGCTTGAGGTCGCCTGCTTGGAGATAGGCGACCGCGAGATCGCACTGATCGTCGAGCACGTCGGCCGGCTCGAGCACCGCCTTACGCAGCGCCAAGCCTTCTTCGAGGTGCCGGAGACCCGTCGTGATGTCTCCGCTTGCGCGCTCCGCGTTCCCGAGATTCGAGAGCGCCGCCCCTTCGAAGAGCGGGAACTTGATCTCGCGCGAGATCTCGAGCGCCTCGATCGCCAACCGCTTCGCCGATTGCGTGTCGCCGCCGAGCAGGCTCGACAGGCTCATGTTCACCTTCGTCACGGCGAGCGGCCGCCGCTCGTGCGTCCGTTCGACGAGGCCGAGCGCGCGCTGGCCCAATCGGGCTGCATCGTCGAGCAAGCCGAGGCGCATGGAAAGGACGAATTCGTTGGCGAGCGCGTGCGACAGGCCGCGCGCGTTGCCGATCGCCTCCATCGCGGCGGCTGATTCGGCGAACGCCCGGCGCGCGCCGTCGAAATCCGCTTGCCACGTCGCGACCGTGGCCAACCGCTGGAGCGCGTCAGCTTCTTCTTCCCTGTCGCCTATCGATCGCGCGAGCGCGAGCCCTTCGCGAGCGAGTTCGGCGGCGTCGTCGATCTGATGACGCTGGAGCGCGGTCACCGTCGCCGTCGCGATCGCGCGCAGGACGAGCGATTTGTCCGCGAGGTTCTCCGCGCGCTTGCGCAGCGACGACAGAAAGCGACGCGAGCCGTCGAAGTCGCCTGCGACCGTCGCGATCTGCGCGAGCAGCGCGAGCGCTTCGATTTGCCCGGCGCCATCGCCGAGCTGCTCGTACGCGTCGAGCGCGCGCATCGCGGGATCTTCCGCTTCCGCATGGCTCGTGTTGAGCACGAGATAGTCGGCGCGTGCGAGCAGCGCCTCCGCGTGCCTCCGCTCGTCGCCGGATCGTGCGGCGCGCTCTTCAAGCCCCACCACGGCGGCACGGTACCGGTCGCGGTCGCCCTGACCGCGCTCGAAGTTCACACGCCGTCGCATGGTCTCCCATGCGAGGCCGTCATCGGTCAAGGCGGTCGCCAGCCCATGCAGCGATTCGATGTCGCGGGCCTGTTCTTCGCGACGACCCGCACGGCCGAGCGCCCGCTCGCGGACGAGCAGCGCCTGCGCGCGGACCGTATCGTCCTCGGAGAGATCCGTCGCCTTCGTCGCGTGCCTGATGGCATCGTCACTCGCGAATAAGCGGAGTGCGTGGCGACCGGCGTCGACGTACGCCGTTGCCGCGCCCGCAAGGTCGCCACCGCGTTCGCGATGGAGCGCAAAATCGGCTGCGCCGAACGTCTCGCTGCCTTGTGACCGCTCGCTCAAGATCTGTGCGATCCGCCGGTGTCGCCGCGCTCGCACATCCGCATCGATGCCCTCATAGATCGCAGCGTGGATGAGGTGGTGCGTGAAGACGAAGTCGTAGCGGCCGCGCGCGCCGGCTTCACGCACCAAGTGACGATCCATCAATTCGTAGACGCCGTCGAGCACCTTGCTTTCGTCGATGCCCGCGACGTCGCGGACAAGGTCCACCTCGAAACCATGGCCCGCGACCGCTGCGAGCTCGGCGATATCCCGCCCGTGCTCGCTGAGCGTCGCGACGCGCGACGCGATGAGCGACTGCAAGACGACGCTATTCCCCCACGCGTCGGCTCCGCCACGCAGCGCCTCGGTGAGGAACAGCGGATTGCCCTCGCTTCGCTCGTATCCGAGGCGCGCGACCTTCGCGCGTTCGTCGAGCGCGACCGGCAGTTGCTCGACGATCCGCTCGACCGCTTCGAGCGACAGCGGCCGGAGCGCGATCGTCTGGACGACGCCTTCGGCGCGAAGCTCGTGCATCACCGACCGAAGCGGGTGTGAGCGCCCGGTCTCCTCATCCCGGTACGTTCCGATCAAGAGCACGGCAGAGCGCGACAGTCGACGGGCCAAAAAGGCGAGCGCGGCGGCGGTATCGGCACCGGCCCAATGGAGGTCCTCTATGATGACGAGCAACGGACGCGGACGCGCCATCGCGCCGATACATTCGCTCATCGCGTCGAGTAGGCGCAGTCGCTGCCGTGCGGGATCCACGGGCGAAGCGTCCGTCAGACCTTCGCGCCACACCGCCAACTCGGGAACGAGCTGGGCGATGATCGATGCGCGGAGCGGATCGAGATCGAGCGACGCGACGAACGGCAAACTGTAGCGGAGCGCGTCGGCTATGCCTTCGTAGGGCTGACGTTCGTCGTACGTCGTCGAGCCGATCGAGATCCTCGCGCCCTCCGCCTCGACGCTCGTCGCGAGCTCGGCCACGAGCCGCGACTTGCCGATTCCGGCCGCACCCCCGACAAGCACGAAGCCGCCGTGGCCGTGGGCGGCGCGCACCCACGCGGCGCGCAGTTGTTCGAGTTCGAGTTCGCGGCCGGCGAAGGGCAGGACGTCTTCGGTCGTCCGTCGCGAGCTGGTCGCGCTCTCGTCTATGCGTCGAGGAGCGGCCAGCTGAGCGGGCAGCGGAGCATTGCGCACGATCGCTTCACGCGCGACGAGCGTCTCAGGCATCGGTTCGGCGCCAAGTTCGCTGCGCAACCGCTTCGCGAACGAGTCGAAGGCCGCCAGCGCCCCCGCGCCGTCGCCGTACTCGTAGCGGCACGCCATGAGCAGTCGCACCACGTCCTCGCGCCAAGGGTCGGCGGCGAGCAGCTGGCTCGCATATTCGGCCGCACGTTTGAAATCGCGGACATCGCGATGCTTCGCGATGAGGCTTGTGAGCGCGCCGAAATACGCGTTTCGAAGGCGTTCGCGATGCGCGACCACCCAATCTTCGTAGGATCCTTCGAGCAGATCGCCGGCGTAAAGCGCGACCGCGTCGGCTTGACTTTCCGAGGTCTTGCACAAGCGCTCGAACTCCGCGACGTCGAAGCGCATCGCGCCGTCGCCGTTCCAGCGCAGAAGATCTTCGGTCGCGAGGATCCACGGCTCCCCGTCTGCTCGTGCCGGCAGGGCCTTGTTCAGGAGGTAGACGTAACGGCGCAACTCGGAGAGCGCTCGGGTTTCCGACTCGTCGGCCCACAGCGTGAAAGCGAGCACGTTGCGCGAGACCGGCTCCGAGCGGCTCAGCAAGAGGTAAGCGGCGAGTGGTATGGTCACTCCGCGGTTCGGGAGCTTGATCGCGTCGCCGTCCGCGAGGAACTGTGGATGGCCGAGCAGCCGGATCTCGATCACCACGCCCTGTTCTTAACAGGTGGAGCGGTCGACCTTTACGGTCGACCGCCGCGACATCGCGTTTTTGAAAGGGAGCGGTCGACCTTTACGGTCGACCGCCGCGGCTTGTCTAGACGGCGTCTGCCGTGCGGCTGTTGCGCAACAAGAACTCGAGCGCCGCATCCGCGCTCAACGATTTCGAGAACAAGAATCCCTGAGCTGCCGGACACCCGATCCGCTCGAGGTGCGCGGCTTGTTGTTCGGTTTCCACGCCTTCCGCGACCACCGAGATGCCGAGTGACTTCGACAGCGATATCAGCGCATGGACGATCGCCGGAGCCGCAAGCCCGTCGTGCGGGCTGCGTACGAATGATTGGTCGATCTTCAGCGCGTCCATCGGCAGCAGCTGGAGATAGCTGAGCGACGAATATCCGGTGCCGAAGTCGTCGAGGACCACAGGAATGCCCATCGCGCGGATCTTCGCGAGCGCCTCATTCGCGGTGCCGTTGCGATCGAGCATAGCGGTCTCCGTCAGTTCGAGCCCGAGGCGCCGCGGGTCGACGCCGGTCTCGTCGACGCATGTATGGATGAAATCGACGAATGATGGATCGGCCATCTGATGCGTCGAGACGTTGACGTTGAGCTTGACGTCGGGCACCCGCGCGTCGCGCTGCCAGCGCGCGAGCTGCGAACACGCCGAACGGACCGCCCACGCACCGATCGATCGCATGAGCCCGACCTCCTCTGCGACGGGGATGAAGATCGACGGCGCGATGCGCCCGAGGGTCGGGTGCGTCCAGCGCGCGAGTGCCTCGAAGCCGACGCACGTGCGACGCGGCAGCGACACGATCGGCTGGAATTCGAGGCGCAGTTCATCGCGCTCGATCGCGTTGTGCAACTCGATGCCGATACGCCGCCGTAGATCGTCGTGCTGCGCCATGGCCGAATCGTATAGCACCGCGCGCGCACGGCCCGTCGCTTTGGCACGGTACGTGGCGGCATCGGCTGCTCGCATCAGCGCATCGCCGTCCGCGAAATGATCGCTCCACAGACAGATGCCGATGCTCGCCGTCGCCCGCATTTCCGCGCCGCCGACCAACGTCGACGCGTCGAGCGCGCGTTCGAGCCTCGCTGCGTGGTCGAACGCCTGCCCGGCCTCCGCGACCTCAGGTAGGAACACCGCGAACTCGTCGCCGCCGTAGCGGGCGACGATGTGATCGTTTGACGCCCACGTCCGTAAGCGTTCGCCGACGTGCGTCAACAGCGCGTCGCCGGCCGCGTGACCGTGCGTGTCGTTCACATATTTGAAACTGTCGAGATCGACCATGAAGACCGCAAACCCCGGCGCGGTACCCGCAGAACATTTGTGCACGGCCGCGTCGACGATCTCGTCGAAATAGCCCCGGTTGCGCAGACCCGTCAATCGGTCGTGGGTCGCGTCGTGCTGCAGACGTCGTTCCGCGTTCTTGCGCTTCTCGATATCTTGCACCATCCAGATCGTTCCCGGCGGCGCGCCGTCCGCGTTCGCGGGTGCGATCGTCGATGTCTGTTCCACCCATAGCGTCGAGCCGTTCTTGCGTCGAAACAGGCGCTCGCGACGTTCGCCGACCGCACCCGCCTCCGCGCCCGTGTCGCCGTCGATCGCCCACTCGCCGTACGACGACCCGTGGAGTTCTCGCTCCGAGAACCCAAGCATGCGTTGGAGCGCCTCGTTCGATTCCAGGATCCACCCTCGCGCATCGGTCAGCGCGACGCCGATGACCGAACGCCGGAAGAGCGCCTGGAACTGCGCTTCGGCTTCTCGCCGGTCGCGCTCTGCGACGTGCCGCGCCACCTCCGAACCTATCCGCGCTTGCTGCTCTTCCGAACGGATCGCCGACTCCGCCGTACGCAATGCGCGTCGCTGCGCGGGAATGATGACGAAGCCGATGCCGATCCCAAGGATCAAAAACACGACGGCGCCGGACGCCGTCGACTCAGCGCGCACGGCGATCATAGCTCGCTCGGCGGCATCGTCATAAAACGAGGCCTCCGCAGCAAGGGCGTCCGTGTATGCGCTCTCGCGCGACGCGAACCCGCCGATGAGCGGCGCTAAATCGTCCGTTCGAGAGGACGAGACCGCTGCCAGCAGATCGCCGGCCGAAGCGAACATGTCTTGAGCGGCGCCGCTGGTCTCCTGCCTCAGGCCGGCGAGCCGCGCTGCGTCCGCTTCGTCGAGACCAAAGGAGACGCTCGGCACGGCGTCGGCCGCATGCAGATCGGCAAACGATTGCGCGATGGCCGCGGAGGCTTGACCGGTGATCGCTCCTGCGGCGGCGCTGCCGACACGCGCGGAATAACCGAGCGCATCGTTCGCCGCGGCGATCCGCGCGCGCGTGATGTCAGCATCACGTTGGGCAGAGCGCTCGATGCCGACCGAGTGCGCTACGACGACGAACGCGACGCACGCCGCCGCTACTGTGAGCGCCGTCACACCGACGACCTCGCGCGTGATGCCTATCCCCTTAGGTCTCATCTCCTATTTGACGGAACCGCCGGCCCGAAGTTACATGACTTTTGTAACGCACACACCGCTGTATAATCTTAGTGATATGCGGTCCCGTGGTCTGAGCCTCATCGAAGCGATGGTCGGCATGGTCGTGCTGCTCATCGGCATCCTCATGCTCGTCGGCGCGATCCCCGCGGCGTACGGATTCACGGCTCAAGACTCGGTGCGCGTCCAAGCGGTCTCCGCCGGTCAAGAATATCTCGACGACATCCGCCAATACATACAGTCCTCGGGCGTCGATACGAATCTGCCGCCCGCACCCACGGTCAGCGTGGTTCCGCCCTCGTTTTCATCCGATGGAACGGCGCCGGTGCCTGTCGCGCTGACGTTGACTCCGTCGTGCACGTCGCGCTCGCTGTTCAGCTTCGATTGCTCGGTGAACGTCCAATGGTCCGCCGATAACGGGCCGACGCAAAAGGTCAAGGTTGAGAGCTATATCACCTCGCAAGCCGGCTTCTAGCCGCGGCATCTCGATTCCGGAGATCCTCATCGCCGCCGCGATCGGCATGTCGGCGATCGGCCTCGTCATCGGGTTGTGCAAGCCGATCCTCACCGCGCAAACCATCGAGCAGTCGTCGACCAGTGAGATCCAAGTCGTCGATGCGACGTTGTACCGGCTGCAGCGCGACGTCAGGCAAAGCGACACGAACGGCATCTTCGTGTGCGCGAACGCGAACAACGCGATAACGTGCACGCAAGCATCGACGTACAGCTCGCCGACCGATGCGCCGGCGCTCGCCATTCTCACCGCGGAATCGGACGGGAGCGGTCCGACACGCTGGGATTCCACCGGGCATCCTTTGTGGACGGGCTTCAAGATCTATTGGCTCGCAGCGGGCACGGACGGCGCCGACTCGATGTACCTCGCCTTCGAGCCCGCATCGGTCTCCTTGAACGCGGAACCATTGGTCCTCAACTCCGACGCGGCGCAAGCGGTCTCAGCCGCTCTTGCAGCAACTGCACCGGACCGCGTCGCCGACGATATCTTGAGCCTTCAATCCTACGCCGACGTGACAAAGGATCACGTGGCGCTGCGTCTCACCGCCCTCGAAAATCCCGACGATTTGTCGAGTCAGCTCTCCGTCCAAGGCGACGCGTATGCGCGGAACTAGCGCGATGCGAGCGACGCGGTGTGTGGGTCAGCGAGGCTTCCTCCTCGTCTACGCGCTCGTCATCGTATCGATTCTCGCGCTCGTCGCGACGCTCGTCCTCGCTAGCGCCGATCAAGCGGCCAGCGACGCGCGCCAGACGGAAGTGAAAAACGAATCGTTCGACGCCTCCGAAGCAGGGCTCAACGCGGCGCTCGATGCGCTCGATACGTCGCTTCTGAACACCGGATCGCGCTCCGCGACGCTGTCGAACGGATTCAAGTACACATACGCGATCTATCCGAATCTCCTCGGCGGGCAACCGCAGACGATTACCGACCCCGCGCAGGGTCTGCTCAATTCCGTACTCACGACGCTCGGCGGCCTGCTGCAAACGCTCTCGCAGCCGCAAGGCGGCAACACGATCGCCATTCCGGCGCTCGGCGCCGTCATCGTGAGCGTCGGCACCGGACCCAGGGGCGAGCGGCCGACCGTGCTCGAGGCCGCGGTGACGGTTGAGATCGGTTCTCTTTCCTACCCTCACTACGCCGCGCTCACCGGTTTGAACATTCAGGGAAGCTATCAGGCGCCGTTCGCCACCGGTGGGGGAAACGCTATCACCCTCCATGCGAACGAGTCGATCCGGGCCGACGTACCAGCGGCATTCCAAGGACGTGCAGAAGCGGGCGGTGAGACGAACACGATACCGCCCGGCACGACGCACGCGTCGATGATCTCGCTGCCGATGGTGAGCCAGTTCGACTATATGGTCGCGAGCATGAAGAACCAAGCGCAATCCGGCGCGAACCCGGACGATTTCTATCAAACCAAAGGCAGCGCGCTCGACCCGACGTATACGTGCGGCGCTTCGCACAGCTGCGTCTTGTTCTACGACGGGCCGCTTAAAGTCACGAGCGGCCAGACGACCTTCACCGGCTTATGGACGGTGATCGTCAACGGCAACCTCACCGTAAACGGCGGCGCCGGTCTCAACTTCCAAAGCCGGCCGAGCGAACTCGTCGTCAACGGCACGGCGATCATCGACGGCAACGGCGCGACCGCCGCGTACCTCGAAGTGAAGGGCGGCACGAAGCTCGCGGGTGACTCGACGTTCACGGGCGCGATCATGACGCTCGGCACGTTGACGTTCGACGGCGGCGACAGCGGCTCGTTCACGTACGATCCGACGGTCATCCCGCCCGTGCGGCCGCTGGCGGGTCTCGTCAAAGTCATCTCCTACGCCGAATACTAGCTCTTTGTGGAAAGGGAGCGGTCGAGATTCATCTCGACCGCCGCGACCTTACAATAAGGGATTTAGTAGGCCGAGCGAAGCTCGGCTTTTTTATGTGAACGGGAAACTGCTCACGGCACGGACGGCGGCGAGATGCCGACGCCGTACGCACCGCTCGCTCCGCCTTTCGAATACTTCGTGACGAGCCGGCCAGCGGGGTACGTGTACTCGAAGACCCCGCCGTCGTGATTACCCGAGCCGAAATCTGCGACGTATAGGTGACGCTGCGACTTGTCGAGCGCGATCATGAACGGCTGAAAGGTCCCCGTGATCTTCTTGGACGGCGTCTTGCTCCCGGGCGCGAAGACGTCGACGACGGAACCGGAATTCGGCGCCGTGCTGACCGCGACGATCAGGTCACCGCTCGCATCGAACGCCATCCCGTGCGGCTCGCCGCCGAGCACGAGCCCGAGGTTCGTTCCTTGCGTCGAGCCCGGCGCGAACTCGAAGACCGCATTCGACGTCGCGCATGCGACGTACAAGTTGTTCTGAGCATCGAGCGCGAGCGCGACCGCCGATCCGCTCGGGGGTTGGAAACGCTGTGACGGCGTCATGCTACCCGGGGCGTACTCAGAAACCGACCCATCGCCGAAGTTCGCGACGTACACCGTGCCGTCGGCCCCGACGGCGACGTCGGTCGGATGGTCCACACCTTGCCAATACGATCCGCTCGACCTGTCGCTACCCGGCGGATAAACGTTGACGTGCGTCGGTAGTCCTTTGCCTCCGTTTTCTGGGATCGGCGTCTCGTTGTTCGCTACGAGCAGATCGTGTGCCGCGTCGACAGCCAAGCCGGTCGGTATGTATACCCGCTGTACGATGCTGCCGATCGGCGATGGGTCTTGTGTGTTCAACGGATAGATGTCGACCCGGCTGTCGAGGATGTCGGATACGTAAAGCACGTCCTTGTGGGGAAGCGTCCGGGCGATGCTCATCGTCGGCTCGGCGGGCATCGCGGCCGACCTTGACGCCGCCGATCCCGATCCTGGCAACGTCGAACTTCCGGCGCAGCCCGATAGGATCAGCACGGCTCCGGCAACCGCAACCGCTCTTGATAGACGTATCATTATCTTCCCTCGCTCAAACGAAGTTTATGGCGTACTAGCCCGCCACCTCTAGCGTGCTTGCCCTCCTCAGAAGACTCGGGGAGCGGTCGAGATTCGAAAGGCCGCCGGCGCAATGCCGGCGGCCCTTCACTGTAGACAAGCGCCTTGGGTCGCCTACCTACACCTTGTTCTGTATCGTCGACGTGAAGCCGATCGGCCAAGAGTGCGCCGCGCCCAACGACGCAAGATCTTGGCGGAGCAGCTTGTATTGTTCGGACGCCGTGCTCGGCGGCTGGTTGTAGTGGCCTGATATCGCTCCAGTCGTTTCGGCCAGCACCCTAGTTTCCTGGACGATCACGACCAAGAGCGCGATGAGGCCGATTCTCAGGAATCGATGACCCATCTACTTGTATCTCCTGTCGAGGTGATGCAGTGCGCCTTAGCGGCACACTCCGATGAGCGTATCATCCTATCGCTCCGCGGTCGCGGACGTTTGTCTACGACAGGGTACGTTTCGATAAAGGTGACGGCGTGATGTCAATGCACGCGTCGCGAGTTTCGCTTTGAGACCTGCGCGGATGACGCAAACGTGCCAGACTTCAGGAATCGCGGCACGCGCTGCGCGAATACGCGTTTACATGAGTATGGAACAGCGAGCATGGACGCGGCTGACAGGAACGAGCGAGATGCAGTTCCTGCTGCGAGCTTCGAGCGAAGGCCGTCAATGGAGCGGCTTTGATGCCGCGCTCTACGATACGTCAGGCGGGCTCGTCGAAGTGCCGGCGCGCGCGACGCACAACGTCAGCATGCACATGGGCAGAACGGTCGCCGCGACCTGCCGCTGCGACGGGCCGATTCAACGTCGTATGCAGACGCCTGGCGACGTCGACATCGTTCCTGTCGGCTGTACTGCGGCATGGGAGGATGACGGCCCGACGACGATCCTGAGCATCGACCTCAACCCGGCAATGGTCCGTTCAACGGCGGAATCGATGGGCATCAACTCCGACGCCGTATCGATACCGCCGCGGCTTCAAGTGCGCGATCCGAAGCTCCAGCACATCGGCTGGGCATTGCGGGCTGAGCTCGAGGCTGGGGAGCCGAACGACCGCTTGTATGCGGAAAGCCTCGGAACCGCGCTCGTCGCACACCTATTGCGACGCTACGCCAGAGTCGGCACGATGGTACGACGCGGCCTTTCGCGAAACCAACTCGAGCGCGTCATGAACTATATCGGGGACAACATCGGGTCGAACCTGTCGCTGGCCGCCCTCGCTGCGATCGCGGGCCTTGGTGCTTCGACGTTCCGCGCGCTCTTCAAACAGAGCGTTGGCGTGCCGGTCCATCAGTATGTGATCCGTAGGCGCGTGGAGATCGCCGCCAACCTTCTGTCGCGCGGCGGCGCGCGGCTGAGTGAAGTCGCGATCCAGACCGGATTCGTCGATCAAAGCCACATGGCGCGCTGCATGCGTCGCGTTCTCGGTCTGACTCCGGCCTCAGTCATGCGCCTCTATGGCTAAATCGGGCCTTCCATATATATACGCCGTTTTGTGCGCCGTCGCGCTCGCACTGTCCCCCGCTGCGGTCGTCGCCGACTCGGCGAACCCCACAAAAATCTTACCCTTCGACGGCGCGAAAGGCTGGCTCAACAGCAAGCCGTTAGCACCATCGGATCTTTCGGGCAAAGTCGTGCTCGTCGACGTCTGGGAATACACGTGCATCAACTGCCTGCGGACGTTGCCGTACCTCAAGGCCTGGTATTCTCGCTATCATTCCGATGGGTTCGAGATCATCGGCGTTCACACACCTGAGTTCGGTTTCTCAGGCGACACGAAGAATGTGACCGATGCGACGAAGCGGCTCGGCATCACGTGGCCGGTCGCGCTCGATGGCGAAGGCGCGATCTTCCAGCGCTACGATGCCGGTGGGTGGCCGGCCGAGTTCCTCTACGATCAAGAGGGCGATCTCGTCGAGACCCAGCACGGCGAGGGCAACTACCCGCAGACCGAAACGAAGATCCAATCGCTTTTGCTCGCGCAAGACAAGAGTCTGAAACTGCCGGCGATCATGGCGCTGCTCCCGCAAGACAGCTACGACAAACCGGGCGCCGTCTGCTATCCGCAGACCCCCGAGCTGTACGTCGGGACGTGGCACGGCAACAACATCGCGGATCCGCCGACGGGGCGTGATACTTCGGGCGAGCTCGATTTCAGCGATCGCGGCAACCACATCGACAACAGCATCTACTTGCAAGGGTATTGGCAAGAATCGCAAGACCATCAAGGGATGATCGCCGACGGCGGCGGCGATTATCTCTCGCTCAATTACGAGGCGATCCAGGTCGTCGGCGTGCTGAGACCCGAGAACGGCGGCTCGCAGCGCGTCGACGTGACGCAGGACGGAAAGCCTGTGTCGCACGCCGACGCCGGCGCCGACCTGCAATTCGATTCGAGCGGTAAGTCGTTCCTGACGGTCGACGCGCCCCGCGCCTACGACATCATCGCGAACAAGCACTACGCCAAGCACGAGTTGCGCTTGTCGCCGCAGCGCTACGGGGTCGGCTTTTACAGCTTCGACTTCGAGTCGTGCGAGGTCGGCTCCGACAAATAGCCCGGCCTCCAGGGAAGCCCGCCGCCGCTAACAAAACTCGAGCGCCCCATGGCGCAGATCGAGATGCTTTTCGGCCTTCTCGCCGCAGTGGCCGCTCTCACGTGGCTCGCGCAGCGCGTGAATGTCGAATATCCGATTTTCCTCGTGCTCGGCGGTCTCGTCCTCGGTTTCATCCCTGGACTTCCGCAAGTCGCGTTACAGCCGAACGTCGTCTTTCTCGTATTCTTGCCGCCGTTGCTCTACTACGAGGCGTTCGCCTCGTCGCTTCGTGATTTCCGTGCGATTCTGCAGCTCATCATCCTCAATGCCGTTTTCCTCGTCATCGTCACGATCGCCGCGGTCGCCGTCGTATCGCACGCACTCGTTCCCGGCATCACGTGGGCAGGCGCGGTCGTCTTCGGCGCGATCGTCGGCCCTACCGACGAAACGGCCGCGCTCGCCGTCGCATCGCGGCTGCGCGTTCCAAGACGGCTCATCACGGCGATCAAGGCCGAAAGCCTCTTCAATGACGCGACCTCGCTCGTCATCTTCAACCTCGCTCTGGTCGCTTCCGTTAGCGGCACGTTCTCGTGGGCTTCGGGTCTGTTCCAGCTCATCGCGGATGGAGCCGGCGGCGTAGTGATAGGACTTGCGGTCGGATGGATCTTCAGCCTCATCCGACGCAACCTCGATGACCTCATGCTGCAGAACACCGTCTCCCTGCTCACAGGCTACGCCGCGTACTTTCCTGCGGACGCGCTCCACTTCTCCGGCGTGTTGGCTGCGCTCACCGCCGGGCTATACCTCGGACGTCAGGGCGCGGTCATCACATCGGCGGAGTCGCGCGTCCAGATCGTCGCGATGCGCGACATCACGCTCTTCATGATCAACGGTATCCTCTTCTTGCTCGTCGGGCTCCAGCTCAATCCGATCCTCGCCGGCATGGGCATCACCGCTGCGATCTCGCTCGCTCTCGCCGCGATCGCGGTCAGCGTGACAGTCATCGTCGTGCGCATCGTGTGGATATTGAGCACACACTTCCTGCCGCGCCTTCTGTCGCGCACGGGCAAGGTTGATCGCATCACGAGTTTCAAGTATGCGCTTGTCGTCGCCTGGACGGGGTTGCGCGGCGGCATTTCGCTCGCCGCCGCGCTAGCGGTGCCCCTCACCGTAGCATTGGGCGCGGCCTTTCCGGCGCGCTCGGCGATCGTGCTCTTGACATTCGCCGTGATCTTGGCGACGCTCGTCGGCCAAGGTCTTACATTGAACGGATTCATCAAATCCCTCGGCATCACAGCCGAGACGACAAGCCGCGAAGAATCCCTCGCGCGGTTGAAGGTCGCGCGCGCTGCGCGCGACACGCTCGCACAACTGGCTAAGGAGACGTGGGCGGATGCCGATGCCGTACAAGACGCGCGCACGCATCTCGAGCACGCGATAACACACTATAAGGACGTCGGCGAAGCCCCGACGCCCGAGCTGCGAAAGCAAGCGGAGGCATATCGTCGCATCCAAGCGGCGCTTAGCGATGCACAGATGCGCGAGGTCCTGCGCCTGTATGACGAGGGTGCGATCGCCCCGTCGATCATGAGAAAGCTGCAGCGCGAACTAGATCTCGAGGAGCTTCGCAGCGAGACAACAGGATCTACAGCCTAGCGCGGAATCGCCCCGTTCGCCGTCAGATCCGCGAAGCGACGCAGCGTCAATTTCACCGTCGACTCTTTTTCCTCGCGATCGACGATCAACGTCACGCTCGGTTGATCGAGCATCTTCGAGATGTACTGATCCGCGAGCGCTCGCGTCGGCTGCCCGTCGATCTTGACGATCGCGTCACCGCGTTGCAGTCCGGCGCGATCGGCAGGCCCGTCGCGGAAGATATGCGTGACGATGAGCTGTCCGAATGGATTGCGCCCGACTGACATGAGCGCGAGGTATGGGTTCTGTTTCGGGTCGACGGCGATTCCGAACTTCAGCAGCGTCTGCCACTCGGGGCGATGCGTGTCGACGTAGCCGAGGAACGCGCGCCCGATCAGTCTGCATGCGTTCGGCAGCGCGTTCGGATCCATATCGATGTAGTCCTGATAGTACACGGCACCCGAACAGTCGGTCACGACGAATGCGAATACGCCTTCTTCGGTCCACTCTCTGACGATCGCGTTGGCCGTCGCCGCGCCGGCGGCGTTCGTGCACAGGCCGTCGCCCTTGCTCTGCGACCCGAGGGTGAAGCCGGCGCTCGATGCGAGCTGCGTCCAAGAAGCCGAGATATCGGTGTTCTTGTTCGGAGCAAAGGCGACGTTGAATGCGGGAGGGGTCGGCGTCGTGGTCGGACCGCTTTGCGCGAGAAACGCGTTGATCGCCGCGGCGCTGATCGCGAGCCCGTCGCCCGTCATCCAATGTGCGACGCCGTAGCCAGCCGCAAGGCCGAGCACCATCCCCTCGACTTTTCCGCTCGATGCGTTGATGACCGGTCCGCCGCTGTCGCCGTGGGTGAGCGGGGCGTCGAGCAGGATCGACTCTCCTTCTTCTCCCACGCCGTCGACCTTGGCGGACACGGAGACGAGCTGCATCTGGCCGAGCGGGAGCGGCTGCGGCGTCGCTTTTGGATCGCCGCCCGGTGGTGGAGCGAGCGTCGGATAGCCGAACGCTTGCACCGGCGTACCCGAATCCGCGAGCGCGTCGTCGAGCGTGAGGGTCGGAATGCCGCGGTATTGGATCTCGAGGAGGGCGATGTCGCGAAGCTTATCGGTCTGAAGAACGGTGGCGGTGTAATGATCGCCCCGCGGGCCACCGACGAAGACGAGCGGCGACGTCGTTCCATCGACGACGTGCGCGGCCGTAAGGATTCGCGTCGTCGATGCGGTCGACGATATCGCGAAACCCGAGCCGGTCTTCGACCCGCCCTGCGTCGATGCGGCGACGAGCACGACGCTTTGCGCGATCGATGCCGCCGCCATGAGGAGACTCATAACCAAGGAACGATTTCGCGCAACCGGCCGTCGCCGCCTCGGCAGGTACTGGGGCAGAAAACGCCGTCCGCGTGACAGCCCCGGGCGCCCTTTAGGCGGTCGGTACCGCTGGCCCGTTTCCGGGTTGGCTGAAAGACGGTAGGATACGCCCGTAGCCTTTCGGGTACGACACCGGGTTGTGTTTGATCCAATCCCGCGAGCATACGGTCATATATTCGAAGTCTTCGAACAGCCCGTCGCCGCCCTCAGCAGCGCGAAGGATCTTGACGTACTCCTCCATCATCCGCCACGTGCCGTCGATGACCCACGCATATCCGCGGAGCATGACCTCGCGGTTGATGAGACCCTGAACGATCATGTTGCCGAGCATTTCGTGAGTGTTCGCTATCAGCGTCGCGGCATTGATGGCAGTGATGTACTCTTCGGGCGGATTGGCCGGCGGATGACCGAGAATTTCCATGGTTGCGAATCCGCGGAACCCTGGGTCTGCGACCAGCCGGGCCAGATGTGTCCGAAGATAACGACGCGCGCCGATGTACCCCGCATCGCTGAACATCTCGTGCACCGACCACATCGCACCGATGTGATTGGCGGCGCGCATGTGACGCAGCTGCACGAGCGCCGCGACTGCCGTCGCTGCGATCACGATGGCGGTGACAATCGGTGCGATCGCATTGAGATCGTTGAGCGTCATGGGAAATACTCCAAGGCGCCTTAGTATATGGCACGTCGAGCCAAAGCGCTAGGTGACGATTGGCCGAAAACCGCGTCGAACCTCGCTTGCAGCCACGCGCGAACGGCAGGGTCCAAACACTGTTATTCGAACCTAGATGGCCTGGTCCGGGCGCGTAGCTCAGGGGTAGAGCACTACATTGACACTGTAGGGGTCAGAGGTTCGAGACCTCTCGCGCCCACCATCGGGAAGCCGAACAAATCGGATCGGTAGGCTTGGCAGGGCAAACGCGATCACACGTTAGCCGCAGTTCGCTTCGCAATCGCGCGGATCACCGCAACCATATCGGCGCCGCCTAGACCCATCGCCTGGGTCTCACCGTAAAGAGCGTGGCAGACGTCGAGGAGCGGCGACGCGATGCTTGCCTCTCGCGCAGCCTCGGCGATCAGCCGATTGTTGTATAGGACGTTAGAGATTGCGGCTTGCACAGCAAAATCGTGCGCGACGAGCTTCGCCGCCTTGACCCGCGACACGTCGCTCGCCATCGGCCCAGCATCGAGAACTGCGACGAGCTGAGAAAGATCCAATCCGTAGCGTTCGGCGAAGTGCACCGCTTCTGCGAGTCCGGTTACCATGGTGATCAGAAAGAGGTTCACCGAGAGCTTCATGAGCAGCGCATTCGGAGCCGGTCCGCACTCGATCATCTCTCGGCACATCGGTTGGAGCAGTGGGCGGGCCGCCTCTACGGCCCCGTGCTCGCCACCCAGCATCGCCACGAGCTGCCCGGCCTCGGCAGGCTTCCGCGAGCCGGAGACAGGTGCTTCGACATAGCTGCCTCCGGCCGCGAGAACGTCGGCTTCGAGCCCGCGCGAATAGGCGGGCGAGGTTGTCGCCATGTTAATCAGCTTGCGTCCGTTAACCCGATCCGTAAATGCGCTGTTGCGGCGCGCTAGCACGGCATCGATCGAGGCGCCATCTAACAGCATAAGGATCACGACATCGCATCGCGCAAAGACTTCAGCCGGATCGTTCGCGACAGCAGCCCCTGCCTCGGCCAACACGCCGCATTTTGAAGGCGATCGGTTCCAGACGACGAGAGACGTGCCGGCCCTCACCAGGTTTTGCGCCATCGGCTCGCCCATGTTCCCAAGGCCGATGAAGCCCACGGGTTTCATTTTAGGATAAGTTCACGTATATATTCAGTGCCCAGAACTTTTCTGTATTCACTCCGGGCCACTCTGGCCTTGTTCTGAACCTCGGTGCTACCGATTGCTTTCTTGGCCACATCTTCTAGCTCGACGCCTTTGTCTAAGGCCGCCATGTTCTTAAAAGTGAACCAGAGATATATATTGGGCTGATCCGGTGATTTTGGAGTGGCCTTGAAGACCTTGTAATCGATGATTAGCCCAGCTTGCTTCATGGCTTCCATGGTCGGCTTCCGTGTCGAATTTAGCCAATCTATGTACTCTTCAAAATGCCCATACTCAACTCGTATGTAGTCCACCTCGATGACCGGGCCGTCAGTGTACTGGCGCACATCCTGGGTAGCCACGTCTTACGTTCCTGACGCCCCGCCGGTGTGCAAGACGTACTTTATGATAAACTGATGCACCGTGGCAAATGCCGCCGGAGTGCCGTAGTTCACGAACACCTCGTTGCCGTTTGAGAAACGGCGGTGGTATGCAAGCGCCACGTCCGTACCGACGCTAGGTGAAAACCCGCCAAGACCGTTGATCGAGCGCAGCGAGAGCGACACGTTGGAGTCGGGGCCGAACGACTCCCCCAAAGAGACCCGCCGCAGCCATTGCGAGTCGAGCTCACCGGTTGCAAACGACCGCTCGTCGGTGCCGTCGTACTCAAGGCCGAGGGAGAAACGCCTGCCAAGAGGCCGTGATGTCGTGATCGAGTACAGATGCGTGTAATTTGTGCCGAACGGACCCCACGATGTCGAGGCATCGATCGGTGCAGGCGTGCCGTCCTTATATCCGAGCGCGGACTGGAAGAGATCGAAGCGTTGATTCTGTCCGTTGAGATAGCACGGGAATCCGGTGAAGAATGACGAGCCGATCGTCGGGCCGGTGCAGTCGGAGTTCTCCGGAATGTCGTAGCCACGCAGGACGCCATCGACCGGCCCAAGACCGTCGATGGAAAAACCGTTCTTGAATGTCACGTCGAGTTGAGCGAAAGCGTCCGCCTCGTGTATCGCTCCAGAACGGTCAAAAAATCGGTCGCCCACAAGCGTGAATGCGTCGTTCTTTGCCCACGACGGTGCGCCCGTCGTCTTCAGGAAAGCTTGGAAACCGTGAATGTCGGAGTTGAACGTGAAGCCGTCGATCGGGTTGTAGGTCGGCGAAATGTCCCCATACGCGAGAACCGTCTGATAGTTAGGTTTCTGCACGGTCAAGAGACCGACGGTGCTGTCCGCAACTCGGGTGACGGGCACCCAGCTTCCGTGTTCCATCGCATGATCGATCGCCCACCCCCACCCAGACTTGTAATCACGGCCTGACGCGCCGAAATCGTTAGTCACGTCGTCGCCCGCAAGGCTATGATGCGCGAGTACGCCCTCCAGCCAATATTCAAATGAGTGATCGCTCAGTGCATGCTGGTACCCATAGGCGGTGTCATCGAACGTATTGCCGGTCATTTCGTCGAATCCGCGAAACGACAGTATGCCGAACGCTTGCAGGCCGAAAGTGCCTTCGAGGCTCGCCCCGCGGTCGAACGGTCCGATGTCGGGCGAATAGAATTCTTGATTATTCGGGCTGGTGGGACTACTCAATCCCGAGGTCGCTTCGGGGTTGAGAAAAGTCGCGCCTTGAGCGAAGAACGGACGATACTCTTGCAGTCCTCGTCTGAACTCCTGAGGCACGATGGTCTGCTGATCGATCTCGACATTGGAAAAGTCCGGATTGAGCGTTCCGACAAAGTTGATCGTCGCTGTGACCGGAACAGTGACGTCGACGCCGACGGCGCGCACATTTTGAGGCAAGAAGGTGCCGTTGGCCTGCTCGAATTGATTTCGTTCTGATCCGGCGCTCTCAAGACCATACATTTCAGAGCGGGGTTTCGGGCGAGCGGCTACCGCGGCGTTGAAGCCGCTCAGCTCAAACGTCGGCCAATAGCGCGCGTCGGTAAACGCAGGCCACGCCTGACCGACTTGCCCGTCAACCATCAAGCCATTGAAGTACCACGTGTAGTGCTCGTTTCGTGCCGCGATGCTCCGAACAAAGTTCAGCCGCCACGAGTTCTGGGCACCCGGCCGAATGCGCAGAACGTTCAACGGGATGATCATCTCCGCCGTCCACGACGAACCTTCGACTTGAGCCGCGCTTTGCCAGCGCGGATCGTAGCGTACATTCTCGTTTGCCTGTTGGTAGCGCACGCCCTTGGGCGTCGTCTCGAAGAAGTATACGTCGTTGCCGGCGCCTGTCGTATCAATCGCTACGCCCACAAAGTCATCCAACCCGAACCCGACGTCGTTTGTGGTTTGCGTGGCCGTGATCGGCACGCCGGTTTGCTCGGCCTTGAAGCCGATGTAGAGATTTTGATGATCGTAAAGCAAGTAGACGCTCGTGGGAAGAACAGCCGGCTCGCGGGTCGTCAGATTCTCAAATTCGCTCCCGTCGATAGCACCCTGTGCCCAAGCTGGATCGCGCAGCTGCGGATCCAATGCCATCGAATGCGGTGCCTGAACGGCGACAAACGCTTGGGGCAATGAGGTCGCCGCCGCTCGTGTTCCGGCACTCACAAGCAAGACAAGGAGCAACGCGAGCTGCGGTATTCCATAGTGGCGCGTCATCTCAATGCCCAGACGGTGGGAAGCACACCCTTAATCGCCTGTATATCACGGGAAGCGGCCGTAAATGGGGCTGCCGAAGTTTGCGCGTTTACGGGAATTATGAAGATCCCTGACGCGAGCGCGAACCAATGCGGCAATGGTTTCAGTTGCATCGTACGGCGCTAGCATAAACGGACGATCACCGATATTTCTTGTACAAAATGCACGGTAAGCGCGCGCTTGCATGAATTTTGTGACAAAGGAGCAGGCATTGATTCGGCTCGAATTTGAAAGGCCATGGACGCTCCCCGCGGTCAATTCCAACATAAGGAGGCCCAGGCCGGCTCTTTCGCCATCGATCTGCTCGAAACGCAATCGGAGGCTCGGGTGCCATTTCACGTCCACCCGGAAGTAAATGTCGCGGTGCTGTTGAGGGGTTCAGTCACCGATAACACCGAGAAAAAGACCACTCTTGCCAGGCCGGGCGTCGTGATCGTCGCGCGCCCGGAGACGCCGCACGAGACCCTCTATCACGAAGGCGGCTGTACGTTCTTGCGGCTGATGCTATCCGTCGAGCTCGAACGATTCTTCGAACTCGAACCTGAAGCGCACGACGGCAACGCGCGCTGTCACGAAATCGCGCACAGCATGGCGGCGAACGTCGATTCGGCAGACCCGCTCACGCTGGAATGCGCAGGCCTCGAGCTTATCGGCGCAATCACCAACGGACCCGATTGGTCGCCGCGGAGTAGTCCCAGTTACTTGCGTGAAATCGTTGCAGACTTGCGCGCGAACCGGATCCGTGGACCTGGAATCAGTACTATTGCCAAAGACGCGCACGTCTCACCGACGCGCCTCGCGCGGGCCTTCCGACGCAGTTACGGCATCAGTCTTGCACGTTTTCTGCGGGTGCTCCAGCTGCAGCGTGCCTCCGCACTGATCATCGATCCCACCATTTCGATCAGCGCCGTTGCCGCTGAAGCGGGCTTTAGCGACCAGAGCCATATGACGCGGACATTTGTTAGGACTTACGGCATGACGCCCGCGAGGCTTCGTAGCAATACGCTCGTCCGCCAGACCTCAGGTCTATCGCTCGGAACCGGAGTCAGAGGTTCGAGACCTCTCGCGCCCACCATCGAATGACCGCGCGCCGCTATCGATCGCGGCGTTCCTTTATTCTCAGGGCTAGGTTAGGCTGGGCAATATTCCGAAGCATTCGGTGATGCCGCCGGAAGCCGAGCGTCAAGCTCAGGGCTCTGTTGCCATGCCTACGGGCACGGTGACGTTTCTCTTTTCCGACATCGAGGGCAGTACGCAGCGCTGGGAGCGCCATCAGGATGCGATGAGAACCGCCGTCGCCCGCCACGAGCAAATCGTGAACGAGGCCGTGACGCGACACGGCGGTTTTGTTTTCAAGACGCTCGGCGACGCGTTTTGCGTCGCCTTCGCGACAGCGCCGCAAGCGGTCGGCGCGGCGATTGATGCCCAACGAGCTCTCGCCGAAGAAGACTTTGAGCTCGTTGACGGTTTGCGGGTACGCATCGGCCTGCACACCGGGCACGCGGAGGAACGCAACACTGACTACTTCGGGCCGACGGTCAATCGCGTCGCGCGTTTGATGTCGATCGGCCACGGCGGCCAAGTGCTCCTCTCAGCGACGACGCGCGACCTCGCGCACGCTGATCTTCCTAAGGATACGTCGCTGGTCGATCTCGGCTCGCACCGACTCAAGGATCTGACCGAACCGGAGCATGTCTGGCAACTCAACGGACACGGCTTGCCGTCTGAATTCCCATCGCTTCGCTCGCTCAACGCGCTGCCACACAATCTCCCGATCAAGCGAACCACGTTCGTCGGTCGCGAACGCGATGTCGCCGACGTCAAAGACCTGCTAGCTCGACATCATCTGCTGACCCTCGCCGGATCAGGCGGCGTCGGGAAGACGCGGCTCGCCGTGCAAGCTGGTGCAGAGATCCTCGATCGGTTTCCGGACGGCGTTTGGTTCGTCGACCTCGCACCGATCAGCGACGCTGAACTGGTCGCGAGCGTCACCTCACAAGTCTTGGGTATTTCCCAGAAGGTGGGCAACCGCGTCGACGAGTCGATTCCACCCTGGCTCGAGCACAAGAAGCTGCTCCTCATCTTCGACAACTGCGAGCACGTCTTGGAGACGGTCGCCGCTTTGGCTGTCTCGATTCTCCGCGCGGCGCCGGACGTGCGCATTTTGAGCACTTCGCGACAAGTGCTAGGTATCGGCGATGAAGAAGTCTTGCGACTTCGCTCGCTTGAGGTTCCGCACCAGACCGACGTGACGCCCTCGAAGGTTTTGGAATTCGGATCGGTCGGGCTTTTTGTCGATCGCGCCAGATCGGTCGACAAGTCCTTCGCCCTCACCGACAACACGGCGCCAATCGTCGCTGACATCTGCCGCCGACTTGACGGCATTCCGCTCGCCATCGAGCTTGCTGCGGCTCGCGTCAAGGTCTTGTCGATCCCGAATCTCGCAAAACGCCTCGACGAACGCTTCAAGGTCCTCACGGGCGGCAGCCGCGAGGTCTTGCCGCGTCAGAAGACCTTGAGCGCGCTCATCGACTGGAGCTACGACCTGCTCGACCCAAAGGAGCAGCTGCTGTTCAGAAATTTGGGCATTTTCGCCGGCGGGTTTGGCCTCGAGGCCGCGACGAGCGTGTGCGGCGCCGAGGGCTCGGACGAAATCGACGTATTGGACCTGCTCGCCTCGTTGACGGACAAGTCGCTCGTGATCGCCGATACGAGCGGAGAACATGAGCGCTACCATCTCCTTGAATCCACTCGGGCCTATGCGCTCGACAAACTGACCGCATCAAACCAGCGCGACCGCATGGCTCGGCGCCATGCGGAATTTTTCCGCGACAAGGCGCAGGCGACTGCAGAGCGCTATAATACGGAGTTCTTTTCCTGGCCTGCAGAGGTGGAATTGGACCTGGACGACTACCGCGGCGCGCTCGAGTGGACGCTCACCCAGGGGAACGACGCGACGGTAGGCGGCACGATCGCCGGACAGCTGAGCTCGATGTGGCGCCGCGGTCTTGCTGTCGAGGGCCGTTATTGGATCCTCCTTGCGCTCGAGCGCGTGGATGAATCAGAGCAGCCATGGGTCGCGGCGCGACTGTGGCATGCGCTCGGTGTGCAATCAGCGGGCAAGCAAAAGCTTGAGGCTGCCGAGCGCGCAGTGCGCCTATTCGAATCAGTGGGTGACGTCCGTTGGGCTGGGTACGCCCGCATCTCGCTTGGGCGAGCTCTTCTTGATATGGGCCGGTATGAAGAAGCAAGCCAGGAGTATTCGCGAGCTCTTTCCGCGGTGCGCGCGAGCGGGGACAGATTGCGCGCCGCTATTTGTCTCCACGCACTGGCATCAGTAGAGTGGATGGTGGGCGACCGAGGCCGGGCCGGTGACCTCTTCGCTGAGTCGTTGGCGGCTCATCAGGCGTGTGGGGATGAGGAAGGTACCGCCCAAGTGCAGGCAGATATGGCCGAGTTTGAGTTTGCGGAAGGTCACCCCGACCAGGCGCTGCGCTTGGCGAGTCGGGCGGCGGAGACTCTACGCGGAAAAAATGCGCGTAGCAGCAGCTTTATCCACGTCAACATTGCTGTGTATCACATCGCCCTCGGAGACTCCAATGGAGGAAGACAGTCAGCGCGGGAGGGTCTACATTTGGCACGTCAGGCCCGCGTCGAACAATCGATCGCTAACGGGCTGCAGCACTTAGCGTTGATCTCAGCTCTCCGCGGTGAGAGCGGCCCCGCGGCTCAATTGCTGGGCTACGTTGATGCGCAGAATAAATTGCTTGGCCTTGAGCGCCAGTTCACGGAGAAGTGGAGCTACGAGAGACTCACGGCAGCGCTTCGAGACAAGCTAGGCGACGCGGAGATCGCAGCGTTCGCCGCCGAAGGCGTCGCGTGGTCGGAAGATCAGGCGTTCGAAGAAGCGTTGAAAGTCTGACCCAGCTAGTGGAGCGATAGGCCGGCCGGATGATCAAGCATCGTGTTGAGCCCTCCGATGGTAGTCGCAGGCACCGCATTGCCGTTCGCTCCCGCCGCGAATGACTCGACGCTGCTGCTTCCGTTGTTCGCAACGAAGATCTTCCCTAGGCCGTTTACTTCGATACCTCCAGGCTTGTTGAGACCGGTCATGGTGCCCGAGATAGCCCGGAGCGGACTCACGTTGCCGTTCGCGTTCGCTGCGTATATCGTGATGCTCGTCCCGTTGAGGTTGGTGACGTAGATCAGGCCGGCGCTATCTGTCGCGACGTCCACAGGCGCGAGTAGGCCGGTCGCTGCGCCGACAATCACTTGGACGGGCGTTGCGTTGCCGGTCGCGTCCTTCGCGAAGACCTCGACAGAGTTGCGTCCGGGGTTTGCTACGACGAGCTCGTCACTGGCGTTGATCGCTAGTCCGATGGGTGCGTTGAGATTCGTGCTCGGACCGCTGATAGTACGGATCGGCGCGACGTTGCCATTCGCGTTCGGAGCATATACGGTGATCGAGTTGAGGTGATTGTTCGCGACGTAGATATCCCCGGAGGAATCGACTCCGATTCCCGATGGCTTTCCGATAAGCGTGTTGTGCCCGAAGATGTTCTGTGTCGGAGCGGTATTGCCGGTCGACCCTGACGGATATACGGTCACGGAGTTGTTGGTCCGGTTCGTCACGTAGATCTTGCCGTGCGTTGCGACGAAGACGTCGAACGGAGAGTTCAGCTGCGTATTCGAGCCGCTGAGCGTCGCTGTGGGTGCTATGTCGCCGGTACCGGACTTCGGATACATCGTGATGAGGTTCGACGTGGGATTGACGACGTAGATGAAGCCGGTGCCGAGGTCAGGCTCGGAAGGATGCGCGGCGACGTGTGGGATCAGTGGCGTCCGCGACGCCCCGAATGCTGATGACGACTGCATCTGGCATGCCGCTGCGCCTAACGCAGCGAGAATAACGAATACGGCGTAGCTCTTACGCATCATGATAACTCCATCTCTAATCTGAAATCTTGCCGCGCGGTGTTCGGTCGAGTCGGAAAGGCCACCTTGGAGATCGGGTCCTTGATCAGGCTCAAGTAGGTTGGGCCAAACGTCCCAGCCTTTATTTTCAGGGCTAGGTCCGGCTGGGCGATAATCCGAAAGCATCCGGTGATGCCGCCGGAAGCCGAGCGTCAAGCTCAGGATCCTGTCGCCATGCCTACTGGCACGGTGACGTTTCTCTTTTCCGACATCGAGGGCAGTACGCATCGCTGGGAGCACCATCACGCCGGGATGACCGAGGCGATCGCGCGGCACGACGCACTCATCCGCGGCGAGATCGAGCGACACGGCGGCTTCGTCTTCAAGACGGTAGGCGACGCGTTCTGCGCGGCGTTCAGCACGCCGCGGCAAGCAGTTCAAGCGGCGTTTGCCTGCCAGCGACGCATGCACGCGGAAAATTTCTCTTCGGTCGGCGGTCTCCGCGTGCGGATGGGCATTCACGTCGGCACCGCAGTTGAGCGCGACTCGGACTACTACGGGCCGACGGTCAATCGCGTCGCGCGACTCATGTCCATCGGGCACGGTGGCCAAGTGCTCGTGAGCAACGCAGTGAGAGAATCTGTCGCGAACAGTCTGCCCGGCGGCACATCGCTCGTCGATCTCGGCCTGCGCCGGCTCAAGGACTTGATGCAGCCGGAGCGCGTGTGGCAAGTATCCGGCGGCGGATTGCCGTCGGATTTCGCACCGCTAGCATCGCTCGACGCAAGGCCCAACAATCTGCCGGTGCAGCGCACCGCCCTGCTCGGGCGCGAGCACGACTTGGCGTTCGTGAAAGACCTGGTGACCGCGCACCGGCTCGTCACCGTCTCTGGTGCAGGCGGAGTCGGCAAGACGAGGCTCGCGTTGCAGGTCGGCGCCGACCTCATCGACCGCTACGAGCGCGGCGTCTGGTTCGCGGATCTGTCGCGTATCTCGGACGGCGGTTTGACGCCCAGCGTCATCGCACAAGCGTTGGACGTGAGCCAGTCGGGTGACTCCATCGAATCTTCGCTCCTGCAAGCCCTGAAGAACAGGGAGCTGCTGCTGATCCTCGACAACTGCGAGCACCTGCTCGACGCGGTCGCGCCGCTCGTCGACGCGATCTTGGAATCCTGTCCGCAAGTCCATGTCGTGGCCACCTCCCGCCAATCGCTCGGCGTCGCCGGAGAGTTCTTGCACCGGCTTCCCTCGCTCTCGGTGCCCGACGCATCGTCGATCCCCACAGCGGACGAAGCGCGAAGTCATGGGGCGACCGCGTTGTTCGTAGAACGCGCGACGGCCGCCGATAGCCGCTTCGCCTTATCCGACGACACGGCACCGATCGTCGCAGACATCTGCCGGCGCCTTGATGGGATTCCGTTGGCCATCGAACTCGCAGCGGCGCGCATCAAAGTGCTTTCGCTGCCGAATCTGGCGAAACGACTGGACGAACGCTTCAAAGTCCTCACCGGAGGCAACCGTACCGCGTTGCCGCGCCAGAAGACGCTCTTGGCGCTCATCGAGTGGAGCTACGGGCTACTTGACGTGCGTGAGCAGACGCTCTTCAATCGCCTAGGCGTTTTCGCTGGCGGATTCACCCTGGACGCGGCGGCAGCTGTCTGCTCGGACGGAAGCGTCGACGGCGCAGAAGTCCTCGACCTTCTCTCGTCGTTGGCCGACAAGTCACTTGTCCTTGCGGAAACCGGCAGCGACAGCGAGCGTTACCGTCTTCTCGAATCCACTCGTGCCTACGCGATCGAGAAATTGTCGGAAGCCGGCGACGGCGACACGTTCGCACGGCGCCATGCTGAATTCTTCCAAGATTTTGCGAATGCAGCGAAGGCCACGCATCGCGCGCAGGCGGCAGAGTCTTGGCTCGCTCGGCAAGAGGCTGAAACCGCCAACCTGCGAAGCGCGCTGAGCTGGTCGCTCCAACAAGCTAACGACATCGTGATCGGCGCTGCGATCGCGGGCTCGAGCGTACGGCTGTGGCAGGCCATGGGCCTGTCCGCCGAAGCTCGGAGATGGGCAACGCTCGCGCTGGAAAGTCTGCCCAGGCCGGCACGACCCGATCTGCACGCCGATCTGTTACTTGCGCTCGTTCTCCTGGGGTCCGGCGAACAGATCTACGAGATGGCCGTCCGCGCGCAAGAATTGTACGAGCAACACGACGACGTTGCCGGTACTGCTGACGCGCTGTACAGCGTGGCTTGGCACAGTCATCTGGCCGGCCGGGATGCGGCGGCTGACACAGCGATTGCGCGGGCGTCGGACATATACCGTACGGTCGGCCCCGAACTTGCGCTCGCGAAATGCATCAACTTGCGAGCGGTCTTCGCGGATCGCCACCATGACCGCAGCGCCGCACGGACTCTGTACCGCGAGGCGCTCGAGATGTTCCGTGCGCTCGGCGATGAGCGCCGCGTGGGCGGCACACTCACGAATCTTGGCGCGAACGAGAACCACTCGGGCGATCACGAAGCGGCCGAGCGGACCAATTCCGAAGCGTTAGCGATCCTGTCGCGCAAGAAGAACGTGGAAGACCTGGTGATCCTGTACGGCAACATCGTGATAACGCGCGTCTGGCTTGGGGACATCATCGGAGCGCGTGACGCCGGCCGAGCAGGATTGCGACTCGCACGTGAAACGGGCGACGAGCGTTACGTCGCAGAATTGCTTCTTGATCTCGGCAGCGTCGCTGCGTGCAGCGGTCAGACGGTGAAGGCGGGTCGCCTGCTCGGATACGCGACGAGGCAGCTCGAGTCGCTCGGTCTCGGACGCATCGTAGAGCATCGCGAAAGCGGTGGCGTGATCAAGGAGAAACTCGAAGCACTTCTGGAAGCCGCGGAGATCCACCGTATCACGTCCGAAGGTGCTGCGTGGTCGGAAGATCAGGCGTTCGAAGAAGCGATGAAGGCCTAGGAGTTCACATGAAGCGCAGCATCGTCTTGACCACCACGTCTCTGCTCGCGATCATCTTACTCTCGCTTCACTTGACGGATGACATCGTCTACGGGACCGATAGGGCACCGGCTATAAATGTCGCGGCGATCGCCATCCTCGTCGTCTGGTTATACGGAACGCTGATCCTCGGCGAGCGGCGATCGGGGCACGCCATCATGCTCCTCGGATCGATCGTCGGCATCGGGGTCTTCACAATTCACGTGATTAGAGTGGGCGGACTGCCGGCCGGCGCGCTGGCGCAGTCCAGTGGAGTGTTCTTCTTCGTTTGGACCCTGCTCGCGCTCGCTGTGACCTCCGTCTTCTCCGCCATCCTTTCGGTGTATGGGTTATGGAATCTGCGACGTTCAACGACGCCGGATGCTAATCCAACCGGTTCTTAGATCGAGTTCGAGGCCACCCAACATCGGAAGTGAGGAAACCCCGAGGCGGGAGCCTAAGTCACCGATGCGATGGCTAGGCGGAGACGGTTCGTCTGGGCATGGTGGGTCGGCGGTATTATCGCCGTCCTCATCATAGCGGCGTACGTTGACCTCAAATATATCTCGTTCATTGTCGCACGAACGAACAACACACTTAGCCCTGGTGCGGTTGGAAGGCTCGAGCCGTTCAGCGTCGCTTGCTTCCCGACGAGCGTCGAAGCCGACACATATTTCGGTGCGCGCTTTCGTCGCGACGTTGATGCGCAGCGACGTTTGCTTCAGAACGCGATTATCTTAGATCAAGGCACCCGCGTGACCGCGCTCAACGTTGGCGGTTATCTCGAGGGGCAGTTGCTGATCAAGGTCATCGAAGGCGACCACCGCGGTCGTGACTGTTGGATAAACACCGACTCGCAGTTCGCTGATATCGCAAGACCCGGGGTCCAAGGTTGGGCATGTCTCGACAAGGCTGGCGTCGACCAGCTGCTTGACGATCTACGTGGATTTGACGCGACAAAAGACCCTCGGATGAGAAAACGGCTCCTCGCGGATGCCCATCGCCGAATCGACTCGATTGAAGAGTCCGCCGCGTGTCCGGATAGCGCGGTCCCAGATGATTTCACGCTAGCGACAGCCTGGGCGGCTGCGGACGACATTCGCCTCGCGAACGCCGCCCACAAGGGCCGGGCAGACCCTTGCGGCATGGATTCGGAACGGGTCAACCTCGCTTCGACGTGGGTGATGGTCTACTACCATTGGAAAAACGCCGATCGAGAGGTGCTCGAAGCGACGCTGGCCGCCTTCAGGTCATCCGCTGCGTCTTTGTCTCTCACCCTTCCCGCACTGACGGTGGACGACCAAACGGCGTGGCGTTTCGAGTCGGATCAAAAAGCGCGCGAAGACGCACGAAGTATGGGCTTGCCTTGCTGAACCTTCATATTAACGTGTCCGCAACGAGCCTACCAAGGCGATCGCTTTACGTCATAGAATTGGGACCGTTGCTATCATGAGCCGACGTGCATCCATTATTAGCCTTCTTGTCGCAGTCAGTCTGACTCAGTTTGGGGCCAGCACCGCGCGCGCCAGCTCGCATTCCTCGACCCTCGCAGTTCTATATACGTTCACGGGAAACGCAGACGGCGGGGCTCCGTACGGTTCGCTCCTACTCTACCGCGGCAATATCTACGGCACGACCTCCGTCGGCGGAGATATGAGTGTTTGTTCCAGCACCGGCTGCGGTACGGTCTACAAGATCGATAGTCAAGGCAACGAGTCCGTGATTCACGCGTTTAGTGGGCCACCTACGGACGGGAGCGTGCCCGTTGCGGGCCTTATACGCGATTCTGCCGGGGATTTGTTTGGAACTACTAAGTCCGGCGGCGCAAATGACTCCGGCACCGTGTTCGAGATAGACGCACAAGGTGTGGAGCATGTCCTTTACAGCTTCTGCCCCACTCATTATCCATATTGCCCTGACGGCAGCTCGCCTGTGGCGGCGCTCATTATGGACCGCCGCGGTGACTTGTTCGGCACGACGTTAGGCGGCGGAAGCTCGGCTGGCTTGTGTGATCCGGGGGTGTTTTTCGGTTGCGGTCTCGTCTTTGAGGTGCAGCCCGGGATAGGAGAGCGCACGCTCTATCAGTTCACGGGAGCTCCGGACGGAATGGGGCCGGATGGGCCACTCATCCGAGATGCGGTGGGGAACCTCTATGGAACGACCGGAACCGGCGGCATAAATAGCGCGCAATGCGGTGGCGCGTACGCAGGATGCGGCACGATCTATCGTCTCTCGAAAACTGGTAAAGAGATGATCATCCACCGATTCCGCGGGAGCGACGGCGATGGGCCAAGCTCAAGCCTTATGGAGAACGCATCCGGCACCATCGTCGGCACAACATTGCAGGGTGGACAATGGAACAACGGTGTCGTCTACACGATCGGCGGGTACGTGCACCCGTCGCTTGTGCTCCACTCATTCAATGGCTCCGACGGCAGTTTTCCTGAAGGAGGCCTCACACTCGCGTCGTCGGGGAATTTCTTCGGGACTACGAACGGAGGGGATTTCTATCAGGGCAACGTGTTTGAGATGACTCCCAACGGACAGGAGACGATTCTCGTATCCTTCACAGGTCGCAACGGTGCTGGCCCAACTGGTACGCTCGTTGCCGACAAAGCCGGCAATCTTTATGGGGTCGCCGCTACCGGCGGCGCTCGTCTCCAAGGCGAGGTATTCCGGGTGACGCCTTAGCCACCCGGTAACCGACGCCAGATTTGAAACCTAATGCCGCAAGCGCTTGCGGCATTTTCGTTATTATAGGCTCGCCAGAAGCCGCAGCAGACCGCCGATCCACGACATAATCGCGGTGAGGATTGCGATGACGCCGCTGACGAGGAACATCATCGGTGTGTGAAATGCCGACCCTGCCCATAGAAATGCGAGGAACAAGAAAAACATCACGAGTGTCACCGATGCCAGCCGCGGTATGCTCGCCTTGAACGATGCAAAAGCGATCATGCCTACGACCACGGCTGCGGCAAATGCCATCCACGCGAAGTCGGCGTTGCTGTCCTTTGCAGATGCATAGAAGAACCAGTCGTAGATCGCAAAGGATGCGAATAGCAGGCCGATGACCGATTGCGCTACGCCGCCGAAAACATTGTCTGCACGAAACGCCCAATATCCCGTTATCAGCGCCCCGAGCCCGGCCGTGAATAGGCCGAACGCTATGAACGCCCCAGCATCGCGCGCGCCGGTAACAAACTCGCCTCCCACGATGAAGAGTCCCACGCCAATGCTGAAAAGTCCGAGTGGGATCATCCGAAGATCTGGAGTCGATTTCACAGTAGCACCCATGTTCGCCCTCCGGTGTTCACCGCAGCGCGGTGCGGCGAAAAGCGACGTTAGACGAATCGCAAAGATTCGTCACGCTAAAGCCGGTCGTTCGACAACGTCTTTGCAAGACCTGGCCGGGCCGCGCCCGACGCTTATGTCCTTTGCTTCTCGACTCCGTCGACCAGGATACCGACGATATTGTCGACGATCGGATCCGGCCTCATCTTCGGCGCTTGGTGGCGCCAGTTCATCGCAGCGCCGACCAGCGCGGAGGCGATGAGGCGAGCGCTACAATCGTTGAACGAGGGTTGGAGAAACTCGGTCACCCGGGCCTCGATGGCGCTCTCGAACTGCGGTTCGAAATCGCGATCGACCTTGCAGTGGCTGTGCTGGCCGACGAAACCAAAGACGCTCCTGCCGACACCTTTGAGGAGCTCGCGCGTATCAGGCGCGTTCAGGGGATCTCCTTCGGAAAGTTTGGCGCCGACCTCATCGCGAGTCATGACCTCGAGCAACGCGAACTTGTCCGAGAAATGCGCGTAAAACGTCGCGCGGTTGACCGTCGCGCGTTCGGCGATGTCTTGCACGCTTATCGACTCGAAGCTCTTCTCCGCGAGCAGCGACATGAGCGCGTCGCGGATCAATTTTTGGGTACGTGTAACCCGCGGATCGACGCGCGGCCCCTGGGCGGTTGCACTGGTAGCCATCAGTTCTCAGCTGTCCGTTGGATAAGCGACACTTCTACCGATTTGTCGCTTGACGCCCTCGCCCGACAGCCGTATTATACCAGGCACACGATATCTATGCAACGGACGTTGCTAAAAGCAAGACTTGAGGTAAGCGATGCCAAGAGCCGACCAAACCATCTTCGTCACCGGTGCGACTGGCAAACAGGGCGGAGCTGCGGCGCGCCACTTGCTGAACAAGGGATACACGGTGCGCGCGCTTACGCGCCATCCGGAAAAGCCCGCGGCCCACGATCTCGCCGCCGCAGGCGCACAGATCGTGCAGGGCGACCTCAACGACCCCTCGTCGTACCGTTCGTCGCTCGCAGGTGCGCACGGCGTCTTCTCGGTCCAGAATTTTTGGGAAAGCGGTTACGACGGCGAAGTACGAGAGGGCATCGCGCTCGCCGATGAAGCCAAAGCCGCCGGTGTCGGTCATTTCGTGTACAGCTCGGTGGCTAGCGCACAGCGCAAGACTGGGCTCTCGCACTTCGAGAGCAAATGGAAGATCGAGGAGCACATTCGCGCCATCGGCATTCCGCATACCATCATCCGGCCCGTGTTCTTCATGGACAACTGGCAGTTCTTTGGGCTCGAGTACATTCTCGCAGGCACTCTTTCGCTGCCGCTAAACCCGGGCACAAAGCTTCAAGAGATCGCCGTCGACGATATCGGCGCGTTCGTCGCCCTGGCGTTCGAACAACCGGACCGCTGGCTTGGCCGCGAGCTCGATATCGCCGGAGACAACCTCGCGATGTCCGACGTCGCAGCCACGTTTGGGCGAGTCATCGGCCGACCGGTGCAGTACGTCCAAATGCCGTGGGACCAGTTTCAGGCAACGGCCGGCGAAGAATACGCGAAAATGCTCAGGTGGTTCGAGGCGGTCGGATACGACGCGGACATCGCCGCAGTCCGCCGCGAGCATCCGGCGCTGCTCGATTTCGAAAGTTTTCTGAGCCGCGCCGGCTGGGCGATGGCGAAAACGTGAGGAGGACAGGAGTTGCCTAAAGTCAGCATGCTCGTGGGCTATGGCCCCGGCACCGGCGTCAAGCTGGCGGAGAAATTCGGTGGAGAGGGATTTTCGGTCGCTCTCATCGGGCGCGATGAGAATCGACTCAACGCGGGCGTCTCGGCCCTCAAGGCCAAGAATATCAATGCGCTCGCGGTTACCGCTGACGCCGGAGATCCGGCGTCGATCCGTGCGGCCGTCCGCAAGGTGCGGTCTGAAGTGGGGCCGATCACCATTCTACACTGGAACGCGTATGGTGGCGTGGACGTGAGCGACGTGTTTGCCGCCGACCAAGCGACGTTAGACAAAGTGTTCGATGTGGCAGTATTCGGGTTGATCGCGGCTACGGACGAAGCGCTTCCCGATCTGAAACGAAACGGCGAGGGCGCTGTGCTCGTGTCGAACGGTGCATTCGGCCTGGTATCGCCTCAGGTAGACGAGGCCGTCATCAATCTGCATGTCATGGGCCTCGCGCTTTCGAGTGCGGCGAAACATAAAGTGGTCGGATTGCTCGAGCAGCGGCTAAAAGGCGAAGGCGTGTACGTCGGTGAGGTCATGGTATACCGCGCGATAAACACCACCGGTTCGACCAACGCCGACCTCGTCGATCCTGCCGTCATCGCCGAAAGGCATTGGGAGATCTATAAAGCTCGCGGTGAGACCCGAGCTGAGGTCAAATAGTCGACCTGCGGAAAAATGTGAGATGGACGACCAGGCCAACATCAAGGTCTCAAAGGATGGACCGTACCTCGTCTACGGCGGACTTCCGCTTGGGATTGAAACGATCGGCACGAATAGCGAGGGCGGCTCTTGGACTTGGGACACAGGTCCGGCCGTAAAAGCACCCGAGCAGTACGCGTTGTGCCGCTGTGGGCAGTCGACGAACAAGCCGTTTTGCGACGGATCCCACAAACGCGTCGGCTTTGACGGAACCGAAACTGCCTCGCGCGAGCCGTTCGAACGCGAGGCCGAGGCGACTGACGGACCGACGATGACGCTCTACGACGATCGCCCGCTTTGCGCGTACGCCCGCTTTTGCGACAACGCGGGAACTATCTGGACGCTGATCGAGCGGACGGACGACAAAGAAGTACGACGCATCGTCTCGCACGAGGCGACGCATTGCCCTTCGGGGCGGCTAGTCGTCCGAGATCGCGATACGGGTGAGGTCGTCGAACCGCAGCTGACACCGTCGATTTCGCTGGTCGAAGATCCCGCGATGCAGTGCAGCGGGCCGCTTTGGGTACGTGGAGGCGTGAGAGTGGAGAGCGCCGATGGTCAGCAGTACGAGATACGCAACCGCGTGACGCTCTGCCGGTGCGGTGCATCGCAGAACAAGCCGTTTTGCGACGGCTCGCACGCCGACATCGGATTTAACGACGGGCTGACGAAGTAACGGGTGCCTGAGCTGTTGGAGACGAATGCCTTGCGAAAAATCTCCGCTCGCTCGTACCTTGTGCCGCTATCTCTCTCGATGTGCGTCGCGGCCGCACTGTTAGTCCCGATGACCTCCGTTGCTAGTGGCGGACCCTTCATCGCGTGCTCGACATCAGGCGGTGCAGGGATCAACACGTATATCACGGGCGTATTCCAGACCACCCGTCCGGTGAAGTACTTGCCAAGTGGTGGGTACCTAGTCGACGAATCCGTCCTCGATCGTTTTTACGCGTATCTGACGAAGAAAGGTTATCACTTCAAGCCCGGCAGCAATTATGGTTGCGTCGTTGAACCGACCGAGGCACTCGCGATAACAGCCAAGCATAAGCGGTACGAGAGTGGAGGGTGCTCGAACTGCGGCAAAGTTGTGGAGACCGGGTGGAAAGACACGCCGTGACTTGATCAACGTCCGCGAGGTGACGAAAGACGACGCGATCGCATGGGCCGCGATGCGGGCGTCACTCTGGCCCGATGCCGACGTCGACGAATTGAAAGCGGAGGCCGTCGCTCACTTCGATTCGCCGACGATGCTCGAACGGGTTTTCATTTGCGAGGGACCTGACGGCGCGCCGATCGGCATGCTCGAACTCTCGCTCCGATCGCATGCCGATGGCTGCACGAGTTCGCCCGTGCCCTACGTCGAGGGGTGGTATGTGGCCGCCGACCGGCGCGGCATCGGCGTCGGGCGAGCGCTCATGCGGTCGGCGGAGGCTTGGTCGCGCGCGAACGGCTATCGCGAGATCGCCTCCGACTGCCTGCTCACGAATGATGCGAGCGCATCCGCGCACCACGCACTCGGCTTTGAAGAGATCGACCGAAACATCACCTTTCGCAAAGCTCTTTGAAACTCGAACACTGACTTACCCCGCGAACCTCGTCGCGCGATCGCTACTTACTCATGCCGGCAGCCGCGATGATCGCGTCGGCAAACGCTTGCGGTGCCTCCTGTGGCACATCGTGCCCGATGCCGGCGAGGATACGGTGTGAATACTCGCCCGTGAATTTACTCCGGTACGCAGCACCGCTGGCATTCGCGCCGTCGAAATCGCTTGCGATCGTGATCGTAGGGAGATCGATGGCAGGACCAGCGAACAGCTTGCTCTCCAAACCGTCGTATTTCGCATCACCCGCCGCAAGGCCGATGCGCCAACGGTAGTTGTGTATGACGATCGCCACATGATCGGGATTCTTGTACGACGCCGCCGTGCGATCGTACGTCGCATCGCTGAACTGCCATTTGGGTGATTGAATCGTCCAAATGAGCCGATTGAAATCGTCCGTGTATTTTGTGTAACCCAATAGCCCACGTTGCGTCGAGAAATACCACTGATACCAAAAGGCGTATTCAGCTTTCGGCGATGCCGGGAGCCTATTGGCCGGAACGTTGGCGATCAGATAGCCGCTGACGAGGACCAACGCTTTGGCGCGGTCGGGCCAGAGGATTCCTACGACGGCCGCCGTTCGCGATCCGATATCAAAGCCGCCGATGATCGCCTTCTTGATCTTGAGCGCGTCCATCAGGTTGACGACATCTTCACCGCAGATCGACTGCTGAGCGTTGCGGAACGTGTCGGCAGAGAGGAACGTCGTCGAGCCGTAGCCGCGTTGGTAGGGGACGATCACGCGATATCCCGCCTTCGCCAGAAGCGGAGCGACGTCGACGAAGGCGTGGATGTCGAACGGCCAACCGTGCAGCAGAATCACAGGCTGCCCGTCGGCCGGCCCATCTTCGGCGTACCCGATGTTGAGAACGCCGGCGTTGACCTGCTTGAGGGATGCAAAGGACGTATTCTTGGAATCCGTCGGTGTTAGGCTTACCGTATCTTCACCGCTCGATTGCGCGATCGTGGGGTTCATCATTCCGAGCTCGGCGGCGATGACGGCCATGGCCGCTTTGCCAAAGAATCTGCGGCGGTCGATGTTGAGATCTTCGCTCATATCGCTAGCCCTCTTTGGTTACGAAGCTGATGACTTGGGGGCTGAGGTTCATCAGCCCGCTCGTGATTTCTTGGGAATTTCTAAGCATTCAAGCCTTCCTCTCCATCCTCTCATATCCGGCGCTAACGATTGCGCGAACGCCCGCGTAATCAATCATAGAAGCGATTTGCTCTCGACGCCCGACAAAGCGAGGACCATCATGTTCACCCCTACATACCCATCGCGGCTCCGCAGGCTGACCACGTTCGTGTGCGGTCTTGCGATCGTTTGGAACGCGTATTTGATGCCGGCCTCGGCGGCGTCGTATCGGGTCGTCCTCAACGGGCTGAACCTCGCGCTCTCGCAGGCGCCGATCCAGCGCGGCGGCCGGATCTTCGTTCCGATGCGCTCGATCTTCCAGGGTCTTAGCGCGGGGGTCGCCTACGACAACGGTACGATCAACGCCACCGCCGGCACGAACACCATTCAGGTGAAGATCGGCTCCAATCAAGCCGTCGTGGACGGACGGCAGGTGTTCCTCGACGCTGCACCATTCCTCGAGGGTTCCGTCGCGATGGTGCCGCTCCGCTTCGTGTCCGAATCGTTAGGCGCCAACGTGGACTACAACAGCCAGACTGGCGCGATCGATATCGCCGCCGCCAAGCCGCCGATCCCGAGCGGATCAATCATCAACGCGACGCTCGATACCGCGCTCAACACCGCCAGCGCGTACATCGGTCAGCCGATCACCCTGACGGTGCCGCAGAACGCGCAAGACACGCCGTCGGCGCTCGCCGGCGCAACGATCTACGGCAAGGTGATCGAGGCACAAGGCGCAGCTCAGGGGACGAACCCGTCCGTGCAGATCGCGGTCGACTCCATCGCGCTGGCGAACAGCGCGGACCCGCAGCCGATCGCGGCCAGGGTGCTCAAGGTTGACCCCACGCAGGGATCGATGATCGCGAAGGAAGCGGCGGGGACCCTCGGCGGCATGCTGCTCGGCAACTGGATCGGCAAGTCGATGGACAGCAACCAAGGCGGCCTCATCGGTGCGGTCGGCGGCTATCTGTTGACCTCGAACAGCAAGGCCAACATGACGGTGCCGTCCGGAACGCCGGTGTCGCTCGAGCTGACCGACCCGCTGCAGCTGCAGTAAGGCGTCACGAAAGTCGAACCACAAAAACGGGCCGAGCGCATCGCTCGGCCCGCTGCCGTTTCCTCATTCTCCTCAAACCGGAAACTAGATGCCGTAGGCACCTGCGGGTGCCGGCGCAACGCCCGTCACGAGCGCATCGGGCGATAAGCCTGACGTATAGCTATACTTGTACGCATCTCCGGGATAGGCATACACGTCGATCGATCCGTTGCCGGCGTCGCCGCAGAACAGATGGGTCTGATAACGGTTGAGTTTGCACCAGATCGATGCTCCCATAAGTTGCGCCGTCGTCGGCGACCCGGTATACGGCGGCGAGAACACATCGATCGTGTTACGTAGCCAATCGGCGATGATCAAGTTGTTCGCGCTATCGAATGTCGGCGCACCCGGTAGTCCCAGGTTAATGCCAGAGAGCTGAGTGCCGGGCATTTTTCCGTGCGGAAATTCGATGACGATTCCGTCGTTATTCGTCGTAAGGTTCGACACGAAGACGTTGCCCAGGCGGTCGGTGCCGATCCCGAAAAGGACGTTGAAGGAGGGATCGCTGAGCGTGCCGAGCTGAGCGCCAGTTGTGTTGTTGTAATATTCGACGGTCGGTGGTCCGCTTTGATTGTTCAGGTTAAGTATATAAACGCGGTTCTTGCCGTCGAACCCGACGTCGGCCGGTTCACCTGTCGGGTCCGGAATCGTGAGTTTTGCACCACCGCAGCCGGGGCCGTATTCGGTCGTCGTATTCGCGCGTCCATCCGGCACCCAGAGGTTCCCGGCGCGATCGATAGCGATACCATTCGTGGACGAGGCCGGCTCACAATCGATCGGAGGGTTATTATTTCTGTTGTTGAGGAGGAACCAAAGGACGCTCGAGCCGCCGAATTGCGCGACCGCGATGTGCGCGGGGCCTGCGGTCTCATCCTGTATCGGCGGCGACTTCATCCACGCGGGTCGGGTCGCGTTGGGCTTGAATCCTTCGGGAAGCACGGAGCGCGCGCCGTTGGGCGCGATCATCGACCGATAGTTCGCGGCAATGCGTTCGGTGCTTATCGGCTGGTAGGCGGCACAAGCGCTTAACGACGCAATCAGGAAAAAACCGGCCACCGCGAGTCGGACTACTCTTAGCGAACGCATGATGCAAAGCTCCTGTGGAATGCTAGCGCGGTTAGATCCGAGTCCTAGCGTTTAACTTCTGCGATGCTCTTCCCAGCCCAGTAAGTCCCGTCTTTGTCGCAAATTCGGCGGGTCGTTGCGAACGCCGCCGAGAAACCCGCTCTCCCTCTTGACGGTCTCATATGACGGAGGCAAAGGCAGCGGTGCGGGAGAGCGATATTCGGGTGCGCGCGGCGGTGACGCTTCTGCATAACGTTCGCAATCGCCATGCCCTAGCGCGGCATCCTCTGGTTATGGAAGCCGATGGCAACGTTGCGCCGCGTCAAGATCTGCGGAGGCGTGTTAGCTTTGCGGACCAGCTGCCGAGCATCGTCACCTCGCTCCTCGACGAGCTAAGCTCCGAGTCCGACCAACAGCGGCGCCGCTTTGCCGTCCTTCGAAAAAGCGACGTCGAACGCGAAAGTCACGCTGCCATTGCCCGCGGCATGAACCTTTCGCGGAGCCAGTTCTACCGTGACCTCCGCGAAGCGCGAGAACGATTTACTGACGCCCTTGAGGACCGCCTCTCACTGCGGAGCAGCGGCGATGGAGACTTCACCGGACTAGCAGAAAACGAGGCGAAATTCTTAGCGATCGGCGCGCTGCGCGACAGTGGCCAGTTCGAACGAGCGTACGACGTGGCGCTAACCCTCGCTCGCGACAGCAGTGATCCAAGGCTGACCATTCGCGCGCTTTGCCTATGCGCGGAGTTGCAAACAGAGTTCGGGTCTTTCGCGGAAGCCCGCGCGACGACTGAGCAGGCACGGGTTCTGCTCGCCGATATCGCTGATAGCCCCTTGAAGAACATCTTGAGTGCTGGCTGCGATCTCGTGGAGTTCGAGGTTGCGCACTGCCAAGGGACCCCCGCGGCTGTATCCGACCGAAACCTTCTGATCGAAGCCCTCCGTCGCGATTACTCGCGCGATCGCAGCTACGCGGAGACGTTCGTGAAAGCTCTGATCGCGGAGGGCTCGATCCTGTTCGAACAAGGCGATGTCGTGCGCTCGCTGGCTATTATCGATGAAGCGTCGTCGATCGTCGCGCGCGAGAGGCTCACCAGCACGCGTTTGGGAGTCGATGTCGCAATTCGGGCCTCGGGACTCCGCGCGCTTCGCGCCGACCAGGTTTCTGGCGCTCTGGAGGACGTGGCCAAGATCGTGGAAGCGGGCAGCCGCGACGGGGATGTTCGGAGCCTGCGCGTCGGAATGCAGATGATGTCGGCGCACCTATTGACGTTGGGTCGGTTCGATGAGGCCAAACACTTCGCGTTGGAGGCGTGGGCGCTCATCGACTTATTCGGGAGCGCTCTCGATCGCCTTATCGTTTTCTCGAACCTCGCGCGCATCGACATCCACCGTCGAGACGGGAATGCCGCCTTAGGATGGATCAAAGCCGCTCGCGCGCTGCCTTGCGATCCTTTCTCGATTTCACAAGCGCTGGCGATCTCCGAGGCCGAAGCCTTGACCTTGCTCGAGCGACCGGGGCGTTCTGCCGTGATGGCTCACTCGGCGGGCGTCCGCGTTCGCGATTGGCCGCGCCTTCTCGGCCGTGCGAGGTTTGCGGAAGCCAGCGCGCTTGTCGCTCTGAGGCGCGAACGTGAGGCGCGCGCGTACAGCGAGGAGGCCGTCGAGCTCTCGCGTGGCGCCGCCGGCCCGTTGCTCCACCTTCGAGCGCTCGATCTCTGCGTCAAACTCGGCGGAAATTCGTCATCCCGGGCTGCCCTTCGAGACCTGCGAGCGGCCCTCAACTCGTAGTCCTTAGACGCCGCGACCGCGGCTTTCATCGCTTCGGGATGCGCTTCCCAGCGCTGCGTCGAGCCTTTGATGTCCGTGAAAAGAAATGTCACCTCGCCGGTCGGTAAACCGGCGGGCGACGAAGCCTCGAATCGAGCAGCTCCCCGGGGCGGACGGCGCGCTTATCGCCCTAGGTCGGTTATACTGTCGTCGACCTAGCCGGTCGCCCTATCCGTCAGATCCGCTTGTCCCCGCTGAGCGCTATCGGAGAAGTCGCGTTTCAGCCGGATGATTTCCGGCAGCGCCGTATCGAACGCGTTGACGATGCGCGGATCGAACTGGGTGCCGGCGCCCGCGCGGACTTCGGCGGTCGCGTCTTCGAGCGGCCACGCCTCCTTGTACGGCCGTACCGACGTCAGGGCGTCGAAGACATCGCTGAGTGCGCAGATCCGCGCGCTGATCGGGATGTCATCTTTCTTCAGTCCGAATGGATACCCGGACCCATCGTACCGTTCGTGATGGCTGAGCGCGATTTCTGCGGCGCCTCGCAGCAGTGCCGACGGACTGTCCTTGAGGATCCTGTGGCCTATGACCGTGTGCTGCTTCATCGTCGCGTGCTCGGCTTCGGTGAGCTTGCCGGGCTTCATCAGGATCGAATCGGGGATCGCTACCTTGCCGATGTCGTGCATCGGCGACGCGAGGAACAGCTGCTCCTGATCGTCGGCGGAGAGACCGGCCGCTTTCGCGATAGCTCTGCAGTACTGCGCCATCCGTACGATGTGCATGCCGGTCGCGACGTCTCGGAATTCGGCGACGCGGGCGAGACGCCAGATCGTCTCCCGTTCGCGCGTGGCGATCTCTTGGGTGGCTTTGCGGACTTCGTCAGCGAGCCAACCCGCGCGGCTTTCTAGATCTCGTCGACTGCGTCGCAACTCGAGCATGTTCTTCGTCCGCGCCGCGAATTCGATCGCATCGACGGGCTTGGTGAGGAAATCGCTGGCGCCGGTCTCGAGAGCTTTGTAGCGTAGAGCCTTATCGGTCTCAGCGGTGATCATGAGGATCGGGACTTCGCCCTTGCCGGGGAGCGCGCGGAAGAGGCGGATGAATTCCAATCCGTCGGGCGACGGCATGTTGTAGTCGACGATGAGAACGTCTGCTTCGTTGGCTCGGCACCAGTTCAGCGCTTCCGCCGACGACGAGAAGGCGATCGGCATGCAACCCGACAGGTTTCGGACGACCGCCTTGTAGATGAGGAGGTTCGGTTCGCTATCGTCGACGATGACGACGTTCATCGGAGACGATCCGCCGCCGCGGCGAGTTCGCTCGTCAAACCCTCGGCTTGCGGCCAGTCTCCAGCAGCGGTGGCCGATTCGAGGCGCGCTGCGACCGCTGCGACGGTCGAGGCGCCGATGTTCCCCGCCATGCCCTTCAACTCGTGGGCAAGCGCTTTCGCGCCGCCGGCATCGCGCGCGTCGATCGCTAAACCCAAACCGCGGACGATGCGGTCAATATCCGATCGTGCGAGTTCGAGCGCTGCACGCATGGCGGACTGGTCGGTACCGAACAGTTGGCGCAGCCGGTCCTGGTCGAAGCCGCGTCCGCCTGACGAGGTACTCTCGGCGGCTCGCCCATTGCCCGCCATCACACCCAGTGGCACCGGATCTTGCGAAACCCATCGGTCGACACACGCACGCATCGCTTCGAGCTGGACCGGTTTTGGCAAATAGTCGTCCATGCCGCGGGCAAGGCAGTGCTCTCGGTCGCCTTCCATCGCGTTCGCCGTCATCGCGACGATCGGCGTCCGGTACCCTTTTCGCTGCTCGAGCGTCCTTATCGCGCTCGTCGCGGCGAAGCCGTCCATCGTCGGCATTTGACAATCCATCAGGATCAGGGCGTACGTGCCGCGGGCAAATGCGTCGACCGCCTCAAGGCCATTCACCGCGACGTCGGCCTCGTAGCCGAGCCGGTTCAATTGCGCCAGCGCTATGTTCTGATTGACTTGGTTGTCTTCGACGAGCAGTATTCGACCGGTCTGGCCGCCGGTCGTTTCTACGAGCCGAATCGTACCCGCTTTTGCCCCGTTCACCGGCTCGACGCGCCGATTCACCGCGAGGTCTGCTTCGGCGATGCCCGCTAGACAATTGAAGAGCTGCGATTGACGGATCGGCTTTGACAGATATGCGGAGATTCCGACGCGCGCAGCATCGCGCCGGATCTCGGCGGCATCATATGCCGTTATGAGGATGATCCGAGTCTTTGCGATCAACGGTTCGTCGGCGATAGCGCGGGCGAGCTGGAGCCCATCCATACCGGGCATCACGAAGTCGACGATCGCCACGTCGTAAGGATCGCCGGTCGCCGCTGCTTTGCGCAAGATCGCGAGAGCACCGTCGGCATCGCGCGTCGACCCGTTGCGGACCCCCCACGAGACGACGTAGCGGTGTATGATCTCGCGATCGGTGGGGTCATCGTCGACGACCAGCGCTCGAAGCCCGTGCAAGACGGTTTCGGTGACGGGCTGGCCTTCGGACGTCAGACGTTCCAAGCGCGCCGTGAACCAGAACGTCGAGCCGTTTCCGAGCGCGCTCGTGACGCCGAGCTCGCCGTCCATGAGCTCGACCAGCCGCTTCGAAATGGATAGCCCAAGGCCGGTGCCGCCGGGACCGGCCGGCGCCGTGTGTGCCTGGGTGAAAGGCTCGAAAATAAGCTCCCGCGCCTCTTGCGATAGACCGACGCCTGTGTCGGTCACGCTGAAGCGAACGGTCATGAAGGCATCGTTGAGCGAAGCGACCTCCGCGTGGATGGCGATGCCGCCACGCTCCGTGAATTTGACCGCGTTGCCGAGCAAGTTGAGAAGGACCTGTCGTAGGCGGCCGGGATCGCCTCGCAAGCGTGTGGGAATTTCCGGAGCGACGAACGTCCGCAGCGTTAGGCCCTTGTCGCGTGCGCGCGACTTCATCAGCTCGGCGACATCCTCGACGACGGCGACGGGCGAGAAGTCGAGCAGCGCGAGTTCGACCTTGCCCGATTCGAGCTTCGAGAGATCGAGTATCTGATTGATGAGAGCCAGCAGCGCTTGGGCAGAATCGTGGACGATGCGCGCGAAGTCTCGCTGCTCGTCGCCGAGATCGGTCCCGAGAAGCAGCTCGCTCATGCCGATGATGCCGTTCATCGGCGTGCGGATCTCATGGCTCATGTTCGCCAAGAACTGCGACTTGAGCCGATTGGCGTCTGCCGCCTGATCGCGGGCATGCAGCAGCGCCCGCTGACGGTCGGCGACCACCGACGCCATTTTCGTGAACTCCCGATCGACTAGCGCTATCTCGTCATCGCCTCGGATGGGCGGACGCAGCTCGCCGTGGACGCCGAAGAATTCCGTCTTGCTCTTCAGCTCCGACAATCGGCTGACCAACCCGCGGTTCGCGACAAACGCGATCGCGCCGGTGAGGACGAAGGCGAGAACGATCGTCACCAAGAGGACGTCATCGAACTGGCGCCAGGTCTGCGCGAGTTCGGCTCGTCGATCCGCATCGAGCTGCTGCTCTTCGCTGAGGAAAGAGGCCGTCGTGGATCTGAGCGCGTCCATGAGCCGTTTGCCCGAGAGCAGATGCGGCGCGCTCGAAGCGTCCTGACGTCGTCCGGCTTTCATGCTATTGATCGTCGAGCTGAGGTATCGCAGGTTCGAAGCGGAGAGCGCTGCGAGATGCTGAGCGGTTGCGGCCTGGTGCGGGTTGTCGGAGACGAGGTCGACGAGGTCCGCGGCGCTCGCCGGGATCGTCGCTACCGCCCGGTCGTACGGTTGGAGAAAGTTCGAATCGCCCGTAGCGACGTAGCCGCGCACGCCGGTTTCGGCGTCAACGAGAGAAGCGAGGAGCGCTTGGCCGTCGGAAATCACGAGCGCCGAGTGCAATGCCCATCGCTCGGCGGATTCGGTGCTTTGCTGGAGCCTCAGGAACACACCGCTGGTGACGAGTATGAATGCGAGCGGAACGGAGACCAGCAGGAGCGTCTTGGTGCTCAGGCTTACGCGCATGTTCAGCCCTCACCGTAGTTATCGGTCGCTGGGCAGAAGCCCACAGCCCGCGGGCTGTCCCGAACGCCGAAAATAGCACCCTCGGACACATCGCAGCACGATCGGTCCTATCGCGACAACGCTGCGACACGTGAAAGGTAAGTGTGGCGACCGGTCTCAAACGCCGCAGTCAGACCACTTCCGCTAATCCGTCGGGTGATGAACTATGAACGCTAGTCGAACCATCGTGTTTTCAGCGCTCGCGTCGCTCGCATTTCTGAGCACTGCGATCCCAAGCGTGGCGCGAGCCGGTCAACAGCCGACGCTCTACCCAGCGATGGCTCCCGTCAGTCAATACCTGATGGCGGACCGCCAAAGCGAAATCGACCTGGCACGTAGCGCCGCTCCTAAGGCGATCTCGGATCATGCGACCGTCTTGGTGCTCGACATGCACGGCTACGAAACCGCTGCGAAAGGCTCGAACGGTTTCACATGTTTTGTGGACCGCTCTTGGACCAAGGCCTTCGATGACGACAATTTCTGGAACTCGAGAGTTCGCACGCCCATTTGTTTCAATCCGCAAGCTTCGCGCACCGTGCTGCCATATTCGATATTTGCGACGAGACTGGCGCTCGCCGGCGCGACCGAAGCGACGATCCGCGAACGGCTCACGGCTGCCGTCGCCGACAAGCAGTTGCCGGTCCCTGAAAATGGCTCGATGGGCTACATGATGTCGAAGCAGCAATACATCGACGATCATGTCAAGGCGTGGTACTCGCACATCATGGTCTACACGCCTCGGACCCTCGGTGCGCGATCCGGAGAAAGTTGGGGTGCGGACCGAGTCGGCTCTCCGGTCGTGTACGACAGCAGCCACCTCGTCTGGCCCCAGCCGTGGGCGCTCTTTTTCGTTCCCGTGTCGCACTGGTCAGATGGATCGTCCGCACCGATCATGTGATCTTAATTCCTTGAGGAGACCCCGATGAAGAACGTCGCTTACGTTGCTCTTGCTCTTGCCTCGTTGCTCGCATCGGGCGCCGCTGCGCACGGTCAAGCGTCGCAGGCCGATCCGTATCGCGCGATGGCGCCGATCGCGAAGTACTTGATGCCCAGCGCTACCGCCGAAATCGCATTGGCTCGCACCGCAGCACCGCCGTCGGTCTCGGCCGATGCCGAGGTCCTCGTGCTGACCCGCAGCGGCTACGTCGTAGCGGCAAAGGGCACAAACGGCTGGGTCTGTTTTGTCGGGCGCTCGTGGACGGCGGGTCTCGATGATCCCGAGTTTTGGAACTGGCGTGGTCTCGGGCCGGCGTGCCTCAATCCTCCCGCCGTAGAAAGCGTGCTCCCGCAGTACCTCGCGCGAACGCAGTGGGCCATCGCGGGTGCCACGCGCGAAGAGATCGCCGCGAAGTCGAAGGCCGCCTACGCCGACCACAAGTTCACCGACCCTGCTGCCGGTTCGTTCGCGCTGATGATGTCGAAGGACGGCTACCTACTCGGTGCGGACGGCCCTTGGCATCCGCACGTCATGCCGTTTATCGCGTACGATCAGGTCTCGACGTGGGCCGCAGGCTTCAAGGGTTCGCCGATACTTGGGCCCTCGAGTTTAGCGTATTATCGCCAATACGAGCCGCTCACGATCGCTATCCCGGTTTCCCATTGGTCCGACGGCTCGCCCGGTCCGAAGTAGCTAATCGCAGGCAAAATAACATGACGGCCGCCGAGTGCGAGCCGGCGCCCGTCATGCTTCCTTCTCGCTTCAAGAGGAGGCCGACCAGAAGCGTAACAGAGTCGGCATCTCCCGTCGCGCACGTTCAGGTACTCAGCGGGATGCGCAGGCGAACGCGTCATCAGCCTGACATCGAATATCCGCCCGATTATATCGAACCTCATCCGAACGTCATCGAATCGTCCGTGTTCACGTAGTATGATCGCGTTGGTTCCTGGTTAGCCCCTTGAACCGACGGCTCTTGTCGCTATATCTTGCTGTGGCGACAAGAGCTTTTTTCTTTGGCGCAACGATGACACGGATAATCCGACAAGCTTCGGGATTATTTGCGAGTCTATCAAAACGCGATCGAGTGACAACAAAGTGCCGCTCCTTAGGACACGCGAAGCACAAAGTCAAATCGTCATGAGACATGTTAGACCGAGTACCGCAACCGGACGATGCACGACCGACGCAGCTCACGCTCGTCGCATCGAGCAAGAAACGAACCTGGGCTGGTCTACAGGCATCGATCCACCACACGTCCGGCGGACTCTTCAAGCATCGTCCAAGCTTCTTGCATTTCAGCGTCTACATGAACGTCGGCAATCCGGTGACGAGCGTCTATCATCGCGACGGCGTCATGCATCGCGGTTTCCATGCGCCCGGCGATATCGACATCATCCCGTTCGGAGAACCGGCGCAGTGGGAAGAAGTCGGCCCATCGACAAGCCTACTCGTCCGCCTGATGCCGACGCTGCTCGAGTCGACGGCCGATGCGATGGGCCTCTCGATGAGCGCCTTATCGATCGCGCCTCAGCTCCAGATCCGCGATCCCAAATTAGAGCACATCTGTTGGGCCCTCAAGGCCGAGTTGGAAAACGGCGATCCGCGAGAGCGGCTGTATGCCGAGGGTTTAGGGACCGCTATCGCAGCGCAGCTGCTGTGTCGCTATTCGCGCACCGCTGATGTCTTGCCGAAGAACGGTCTGACCCGGCGCCAGCTGCGCACGACGGTCGACTTCATCGACGCGCATCTGGCCGCGGACCTTTCCGTCGCCGAAATCGCCGCCGCCACCGGCATGAGCGCGTCGCATCTGAAGACGCTTTTCAAGCGCACCACCGGTCTCCCGGTGCATCAATACGTCATCCGGCAGCGCCTCGACCGCGCCGTCGATCTGATATCCGGCGGTCGCTTGCGGCTGAGCGCCGCGGCGCTCAAAGCCGGCTTCGCGGATCAGAGTCACATGGCGCGCTGCATGCGCCGCGTCATGGGCGTCACTCCGACCGAGGTCGTCCGCAACTCGCGCTAAGGGTCAGCCGATTTCTCGACTGACCCTTGTAGCGGTCGAGCTTTAGCTCGACCGGAATCGACGCTGCCCGCTCGTTAGAGCTTCGTCGAGACGCTGAACGTGAACTGGCGAGCAGATGCTAGCCCGTACGGCGCGTACGGGTAGTAGTTGTCGCCGTAGTAGGCCGGGTTTTGCGGGAACCCGCTGAGCGCGGGCGCGCCGAGCGGACTCAGTTGATAGAAGTAGTTATCTGAGTAGGAGATCACGCCATCGCTGGTCGGGAGCTCCCACGGATAACCGTGGTTGTGGATCGACGTGAACACGTTCGTCACGAGCAACGTCGCCTTCGTGCGTTGCCCCAGATCGTGACCGACCGCGAGGTTCATCGTCAAGAACGCTGGGCCTTTGAGGGATCCCGGCGCGTCGAATGTGTGCGTGTACGGATCCGGTCCTACGGCCGAGAGGCCGCTCGGATCCGGGAAGAGCGACGGGTCGCCGTACGGCGCGCCCGACTGGTAATTGAACGTCGGTATGATGTCGAAGCCGTGCGTCCGCTCGTCGAGCGTCAGCGTGGAGACGAACGGAACGACGTACGACGGCGTGGCGACGAGCGGCGCTTGCACGAACGACGGGTAGTAGTAGCCGTTCGGATCGAGCAAGGCATACTTCGTACCATGCGCTGCGTTGTAGGCCGCTATGCCGGCGTTCTGGACGTCGATGAACGACGATCCGTTGCCCGCCTTCGTGTAGCGGATCTTCGAGTTCGTATACGTCGCAGACAGCGTCAATGACAAACCATCTTCGCCGCCGCGGTTCTTGCGAAGCAAGAACTCGCTGCCGCTGATGCGGGCCGCGCCGTAGTTGTAGCCCGTGACGAAGGTCGGAATCGCCGGGTTCACCGGCAATGTCAGGATCTGTCCGCGCGTGTTGCGGTAGAACGGTGTGATCTTGGCGGACAGGCCGTTCGCGAAGTCGTGCTCGAACGAGAGGTCGTAGTTGGTGCTGTCTTCCGGCTGCACAGGATGCAGCGCCGTGAAGCCAAGGCCATCCCAGTACCGGTTCAACGCGCGCACCGTGTTGCCCGGACCCCACACGCTCGGCGATTCGTACTCGAGGAACGCGGAGTTCGGCGCCTCGACGTATCGTCCGACCGACGCTCGGATCACGTCGCGCGACGACATCGCGAACGTCATGCCGAATCTTGGGCTGAACTCGTTGTAGGTGAGATCGCCGGAGACGTTCTGCCAGTTCGCCTTGCCGGGCGCGTCCACGGGCAATCCGCCGCCGGTCGTCGAGAGGACGTTGAGGTAGCCGTTGCACGGGTCGCCGACCGGATAGGCGAAGCCGTGGAGGCAAACGCCGTCTTGCAGCTCCGACTGCATGGCGAGGCCGTTCGCGCCGGTGATCTGAAGCGGCATCAACGCGAACTTGAACTGGTCGAAGCGCCCGCCGACGTTGAACGTCCACTTCTCCGAGGGTCGATAGGTGTCGGCAAGCACGACGTCGCCGAAGATCGGCGTCGTCGTCGACAGGTAGTTGTAGGGGCCGCGGGTCTCGACTACGGTATCGCCCGGATTGCAGGCGACGAGCGTATCCGTGGAGAGGTTGCCGCACTCGGTCCGACCACCGGGCACCCCAGCAGTATCCGACATGCCGAAGTAGTTGCCGTAGTTGTTGCGGTCGGTGATGTCTTTGCTGTAGTCGACGTCGACCGCGACGCGATTGGCAGGACTGAGTTGGTTCTCGTAGTTCAACGTGATGCCGGTGGCGTTGTCGTGCAGCTGGTAGAACGTGCCGCCGACGATGCCTTCAGTCGGTTGGTTCAGCGTCCAGAACGAATACATCTTGTAGCCGTACAACCGCAGATACGAGGTGGAGCTCAACGAACGCGTGTAGCCGAGCTTCTCGATGGAGTACTGGGTGGCTTGGTTGTCGGTGAATCCACCCGCGATCGGCCCTTGCGAGCCGCCTGCCGTCGGCCACGTCAGTGCGAGGAACTTCGAAGGATCGTACGGCTTGCCGACGCCGCCCGTATAGACCGCGCCCGTCGGCCAGTCGATGGAGTTCGGGTTCGGGTTGCCGATCGAGCACGCGCCTTCTTCGCAGAAGAGCGCCGGGTCGACTTTTGCGCCGCCGCCGTATGCGTCATAGTTCGGAGATATCGTCATGCCGACGACGTAGAGCGCTTGCAGATCGTCCTGCAGGCCGTTGTGCGAGAACAGCCAGTGGAAGTTGCCGACGGTGTCGCGCTCGTCCGCATACGGATTGTTGTTGTATAACCCTTGCGAGATCTCCGCACGCAGCGAGTTCGACTGCGCGCAATTGAGGATCGCTCCGCCGGTGAAGCCACCGCCGGTCGCGATGTGGTTGTAGTCTGCGCAACCCGCGTCGCCGGCGGGGATGTTGAATGTCAGCCCTTGATTATTCGACTGGTTGTTGAAGTCATACGCCGCGTTGATGGCGAGCGTCGAGACGTAGTAGCTGAAGTGGCCGTCCGGCGTCGCACCATAGATGTCCGTTTGCAGCGTGTGGTCGAAGGTCGGGTTGCCGCCCACGAACGTGACATCGGCACCGCCCGGATACCGGCCGCGCTGCATGACCTGGTTGATGTACCCCGACATCGCGCGGCCTGCATCGGCGGGTTCGCCGCCGGTGTACACCTCGAGGCTCGCGAGGCCGTTGGTCAAGAACGACGTCGCGTTGTACTGGTCGAAACCGCGATTGAGCGGAATGCCGTCGAGCTCGAACCCGACTTGGTCGAACGACCCTCCGCGCAAGCTCAGCGTGCCCTGGCCGTTGTAGCCGCCGCCCGAGCCGCCTTGACGAGCCACGCCCGGCAGCGAGCCGACGACGCCATTTTGGCTATAGAGCGTCTCGGCGCCGCCAGCGCTGCCCTGGTAGCCGTTGATGGACGTGGCGTTGACCGCATAAAGGTCGCCGGTGACCGCTTTGTTGACGACCGATGTTTGTGCCGTCGCGGTGACGCGACCGATGACCTTGGCCGACGGGCGCAGCGAGATGTCGGCGCGCGTCGTCTGGTCAGCGGAGACTGTAAGTCCGTACTCGGTGGTGGGATCGTAACCGTCCTTCACCGCGGTGACGGCGTAGGTGTCCGGCGAGAGATTCAACAGGACGAAGAATCCCTTTGCGTCGGTGACCGCCCGGACCGACTGTGAAGGCGACGTGCCCGACACAGCCGCTCCGGCGATCGCTTGACCACTTGCATCCGTGACGACGCCGCTGATGTTGCCGGTCGTTCCCGCCAGCGTCTTCGTTGCCTGGCAGAACACGAGCGACACCACGAGCACGAAGCCCAGGAGCCGATGCTTTGACATGTTTTCCTCCTTGGATCGGCGATTGCCATCCGATTGAAGTCTAGCATCGACGCGCGGTGAGCGTCGCGCACGTTCGGACCGAGTTAGTATTTTCGGACAAATGCGCGCGCGTCACGAAAATGCCAGCGCGTCCGAATGTGCTTGAGCACGTCCGAGCGTCCGCGACGAGACGAGTTACGCGATGCTAGACTCGAGTCGGGCCGTTCCCTACGGCCCGACTAGGCAAAAAAAATGGGAGGACATATGAACGGCAAGATCCTACGCGGCGTCTTAGGCGTTGCGCTGGTTCTGGGGTTGGTGTTCGGCCAGGAAACAAGGGTACTGGCTGGCTCGACCGGACAGATCACAGGCAAAGTCACCGACTCCGCTACCGGCGCCGCAGTCGCCGGTGCCAGCATCACGGCGGTATCGCCGTCGGGCACGTATCGCACGACGACCGACGCGAGAGGCGATTTCGCAGTCGTCAACGTGTACCCCGATACGTATCGCGTGACCGCATCTGCCGCCGGCTATCAAACAGGGATGTCGGACGGCAACAGCGTCATCCAGAACAACAGCGCGGTCGTCAACATCGCGCTTTCCAAGCAGCTGACCGTGCTCAGCCACGTCACCGTGCGCGGCGCGACGAGCGTCGTCCAACCGCACGTGACGGCGGACCAGTACGTGTTGACCGCGGCTGCGGCAACATCCACGAACGGTTCGGGTGGATCGATGTCGCTGTACCAAACGCCGGGCATCATCGGCACGCTCCCGGGCGTGACGTTGGACTCGGGCGGCACCGCGCACATCCGTGGCGGTCGTCTCGAAGAAGTCGGTTACGAATACGACGGACTCACGACCGTTGAGCCCGTCACGGGTACGTTCGCGACGAACCTCGTGGAAGACGGCATCTCGAGGATCCAGGTCAGCACCGGCGGGTACGACGCGTCCGGCGGCAACTCGATCTCGGGCGTCGTCAACACCGTCGTCGGCGTCGGCACGTACCCCGCGCACGGCAGTGTGACGACACTCGTACAAGGCCCGACGTTCTATCACGGCCTGAACTTCGACTACGGCAGCGCGACGCCCGACGGACGCTTCTCTTGGTATGCGGCTGCGGTGACGTGGAACTCCGGTTACGATTGGGGTAATCGCAACACGTTCTATCCCGGTCCGGAATCCGCCGAGACGGCGTCCATCGGGGAGCTCGGCGCCGTCAGCCCCAGCCGTGACCAAGTGCTCAACCTGCACTACCGGTTCGGACCGAACAACGACAACGACATCCAATACCTGGGAACGACCGGCATCGAGCACTACAACAACACGCTCCAGGCGCTGTTCTTCCCCAGCATGAATCCCGCCGACGGCGCGGTCGCCACGAGCCCGAACGCTGTAGGCGGCATCTGCAACAATGGGATCGGCCTATTTCCCGGACAATCGTCGTGCACGGAGTCGGCGACGCCCGGTATGACCGATCACGACGACCAGGGTTATTTCATCGACAAGCTCGGCTGGACGCACAACTTCGGGCCCAGCTCGGCACTGTCGATGCACTACGCGCGCGTCGGCTCGTACGTCACGTTCTCGTTCCCGTTCGGCGACGGGTCGTTTGACGATCTCTGGGAGAACCGCCACTCCGACCAACAGGAACTGTTCGCCGAGTACACCAGTCAGCTGAACGCGCAGAACCTGATCAAGTTCGGCGGTCAGTCGATCTACAGCACGAACAACTTGACGATCGCGCTTCCGTCGTCCGGCGTGGGCGAAGTCGAACCGACGAACAACCGCGACGGTTCGTATTGGATCTCCGATTCGTTCAAGCCGACCGACAAGCTGGATCTCGACATCAGCGGGCGGCGCGATACGCGGACCTATTACCGCGTCGCTGCGCCGACGTTCACCGATGGAGTGAACCAGCTACGGGGCAGCTTCACCTACACGTTGTCGCCGGGCACGGTCATTCGCGGATCCGACGGCAATTTCGCCGAGCTGCCGTACGACAGCCGCGTCGAACTGTTCCTGACCGGGTATCCGAACTTCTTCGACTACTCGCCGTCGAATCGGCTCGCGGTCCTGAGAGAAGCCGAGCCCGACGTGCCGCAAAGCCATCTCTACGACTTCTCGGTAGAGCATGACTTCGGCGACGGCATGGCGATCAAAGCGGGGCCGTTCTACCGGAAGTCTGACAACTTGGTCCTGACATTCCATAACCCAGGCCAACCGGCCGCGCTGCCGACCGCCGTCGGACCGTACTTCGTCAACGGTTTCGAAGGCGAGTGGCAGTTCAACCACAGCGGCAACGGCGTGTCCGGCTTCATCAACTACACCCACATGCGGGCGCTCGCCGTCGTGCCGGGCGACTACAACCAGTCGGTTCCGCTTGGCGCCAAGTACGCCGGGGCGTTGTTCCCGGTGAGTTTCGTGCCGCCGAACACGGCGAATCTCGTGATGAATATCCGCCACAACCGGTGGCTGATCAATCCGGTGATCAACTACATCGGCGGATATCCGTACGGGGTCGGCAAGTTCACCTACGCGAACACCAACTGCCCGGGCGAGGCACCGGATCCGACCCAGCCGAAATGCGGCGCGATCATCCCGACCAACTCGCCCGACCCGGGTGAATCGCAGTTCGCCGACGGCCGGGTGTGCTGCTCCACCCTGCTCTACAACTTGAACCTCTACTACGATCTGAGCAACCAGACGAACGTCGGGGTACAGATCCAGAACCTCACCGCGAACTACCGCCCGACGTTCCTCGAGTCGAATCCGTTCGACGGCGACCCGTTCGTCAACTACGGCCCGAGCCCGTACATCCCCGGGTCGATTCCCGGGAGCCAAGAGTTCATCTTGACGATCACGCAAAAGATCTAAAGCGGAACTCGATCGACGCCGACAAGGCCGCGTATGGAAAAAGGGAGCGGTCGACCTTTATGGTCGACCGCCGCGGCCTTTTATGGCGCGTCAGGGCTGCTTGACGCAGAGGTCGTTCGATGAGACGTTGCCGAAAGCGCCGGCCTGCGTGGCGGCGACCGAGAAATGCGTCGCGTCGACCTTCGCGATCACGGTATGGAGACGAGAGTCCGGATACACGCTGCGCAGGTCAAGCTTCGACGCGCCGGTGTCGGTGCCGCGCAGCACGGTCGTGCCGCGACCGCTGTCGACGACGACCTCGGTCCAGCGATGCCGGGCAGCATCAAGCGTGATGAACCCCTGATCGCCGCCGCCTTTCCAGGTATCGGTTTCGCGCAGCCAATTGCCGCCTTGCGCGAACGCGAACGATGCGTCGAACGTCTGCGCCTGCGCTCCCGCGTGATACGTGGCGACGCAAGCCACGGCGAGAACGAGCGATTTCATGAACATGGAAAGCCCTCTCATAGCGCCGCACTTGGATAGGCGACGGGCTGAGGCCCTGCGGAAATCGTGCAGAGAGCGGCGAACGCCTGACCTGTATGAAGGCGGCAAAGGGATTTTTCCAGCGCGCAGACGCGGCGATCACCCGATGGATGGCCCGCTCCGGATTGACGCTATTGCGCGTAAGTCTGGGAATCGTATTTCTCTGGTTTGGAGCCCTGAAGTTCTTCCCGCACATGAGCCCGGCGGAGACTCTGGCCGGTAAGACGATCGGAGTGTTGTCATTCGGGCATATCGGTCCGAGCGTGAGTTTGCCGATATTGGCTGTCTGGGAATGCCTCATCGGCGTCGGCCTGCTGACCGGTGCCGTGCCGCGATTGACACTTCTGCTTCTCTACGCGCAGATGATCGGCACGCTGCTGCCGCTCTTCTTCTTCCCCAAAGAGACGTTCTCGGTGATCCCGTTCGCACCGACGCTCGAGGGCCAGTACATCATCAAGAATATCGTGCTCATCAGCGCAGGGATCGTCATCGGCGCGACGGTCCGCGGCGGCCGGCTCGTGTCAGGGCGGTGAACGGCGGAGCGGTGTTAGTGGACGAAGTGAACTTCGGCGATGTCGATCTTGCGGACGAGCGTCGGGCCTTCATACCCTAGGATGCGCAAAGGGAAGTGCGTCGCCGTCGAGATCTCGATCACTTCGCGGGTGAGATCAGCGTCGGCCAGCGGACTCGACGGGACGAGCGTCACCGACTCGGTCGCCACTCCGTCGATCACTTCTCCCTGCGTCTCTGAAAGTGAGCCGGGCTGGCCGCTGTGTGCGAGGATCGCCCCGAAACTCAGCTGATTGATCGTCGAGCCACGAATGGTTTCGACGAGCGGGTCGTTCAGCGGAACCGTCCGCCTGAAGAGCGACAAGAAACCCGAGCCGCGTCTGACCACAACCGTCTTGCCGCCGCTCCACGCGAGCGTCGCGCCCTTGTTCGCGCCGGCGACGACGCGAAGCGCCAAATTCGACGGTTTCGTGAAGCGGTAGTCGAAGGTCATGTTTTGAGTTTGGGAACCTTTTTGTTCGAAGACCGTGATCATCGCGCTATACGCGGTCACGCCTCGCCACGCTTGATCGAACGCGACGAGCGCTGACGGCTCTTTCGCGAGCGTCGTGGGGGGGGG
>DASTCX010000041.1 GCA_035710745.1 Candidatus Eremiobacteraceae bacterium
CTGACCTGGCCCCACGGAGTTATCCCAGCGGAGATGGGCAACCTGGAGGCGTACCGCCATCCAGGAGGCTACCGTGCGAAAGTCTCGTTTTAGCGAATCGCAGATCGTTGCTATTCTCGGCGAATCAGAACGCGGCGCGAAGACAGCCGATCTGTGCCGACGCCACGGCGTTCATCCGCACACGTTTTACCGTTGGAAGGCCAAGTACGGCGGTATGAGCGTCAGCGATGTCGCCAAGCTCAAGCAACTCGAGGAAGAGAACTCGCGGCTCAAGCGGATCGTCGCCAACCTGACGCTCGACAACGACGCGCTCAAGTTCGTAAACTCAAAAAACTGGTGACGCCTTCACAACGACGGAGCGCGGTGGAGGCGATGCGCGAACAATTTCCCATGAGCGAGCGACGAGCATGCGGTCTGACCGGCTGCAATCGGCGGATGCTGCGCTACCCGCGGTGTGGACCATCCGACGAGCCGATCGCGACGCGCTTGCGCGAGCTGGCGGCGCAGCGACGTCGGTGGGGTCGGCGCAAGCTCATCGTGCTGCTGCGACGAGAAGGCCATCGGGATAACCACAAGCGGATCCACCGCATCTACCAGGCGCAGCGGCTCCAGGTCGCTAGACGCCCACGCCGGCGCATCGCGTATCAACGCGGCGAGCCGCTGACTCGGGCGACGCGGCCCAACCAAGGATGGTCGATCGATTTCGTGCACGACATGCTGCATTGGGGACGGCGATTTCGCGTCTTCACCGTCGTCGACGAGTTCGCCAAACGCTCGCCGGCGATTGAAGCCGATACGTCGCTACCGGCAGCGCGCGTCACGCGCGCGCTCGACGCCGCAGCCGCAGAGGCGGGGACCTACCCCGAGTGGATCACCGCCGACAACGGCTCTGAGCTGACCAGCATGGCCATGTTGCGGTGGGCGCATGAGCGCGGCGTGCAGCTGCGTTTCATCGCACCTGGCAAACCGATCCAAAACGCCTTCATCGAATCGTTCAACGGAAAGCTGCGCAACGAGTGCCTCAACGAGCATTCGTTTACGAGCATCGACGACGCTCGACAGATCCTCGAGGCGTGGCGCCGCGACTACAACGAGACCCGGCCGCACGCGTCGCTCGGGGACCGGACCCCCGACGAATTCGCCCTCGCGGCGATCACCTCAAAGCGTCCAGTTTGCCCATCATGATTGGGATACGCGCGGGGGCCAGGTCA